>NZ_BDHD01000014.1:0-29518 GCF_054786075.1 Treponema sp. R6D11
GTTCTTTTCATTGGGGGGAATTGGAACGATTACCACCCGTTTGTTGGTAACTGCGATGTTTGCCTCCCACTTCTTTTTAGTTATCGCTCCCGCAATGCCGAAAGTTACCAAATTTAATAACGACATTAAACAGCCGCCTTTATCAATTCGTGTCAGCGGTAAATTCTTAAATTCCACTTTTTCCCCTTCTTCCAGTTCAAATGATGTCTGGTTGTCAATTTTGAAAGTTGCCATAAAAAACTCCTTTCATGCATTAAGCGGCATGAACGCTTTTATTAATTACCACGCCCCCCACTAACAGTGGGAGTCCGCCAACGGCGGTTGTTTGGGCAGGTTAATCGCTTGTTCTTTACATATTTTTTCCTCATTGATTTACATTGTTTCCCATGCCCCCAAGAGCATACTACTCACCTTTGTTTGTTAATAACTTTCTTGTCGATTATCATACCGATAAAAAAGCCTGCAACCGCTCCTATGATTAGGCGGATAATGCCGAAACCTGGAATTATGCCGACAAGTACCGCTCCGGCTACCGCCCCGATTATGGCGATTTTACTGACGCTTGTGCCGCCTTGTGTGCTTGGGGGGTCGCTTTCCTTTTGCGTTTTTTCAAAATTGTTAATTGCTTTTATGGCTTCGGGGTGGCCTTGTTCCGCCGCTTTTCTTATCAATTCGTCGGATTTGTCTATGTCTTTTGGAACGCCTTGCCCCTGAAAATAACAAATAGACAATACATACTGTGCGTTAGCTTCTCCCTGTTCCGCCGCTTTTTTATACAATTCTACGGCTTTTGTGAAATCTTTAGTTACACCTAATCCGTTGTTATAGCAAGCACCCAAATTATATTGAGCTAAAGCGAATCCTTGTTCCGCCGCTTTGCCGTACCATTCAACCGCTTTGGCGTAATTCTGCGGAACACCCTGACCGACTGCGTAAAGAGCACCGAGATTAACCTGTGCTTCACCTAACCCTTGTTCCGCCGCCTTCCGTAAAAACTCCGCACCTTTTGCGAAATTTTGCGGAACACCTTGACCCTGATTATAATAAATGCCAATAGTAAGCTGTGCGTAGTCGTAACCCTGTTCTGCGGATTTCAAAAACCATTCTGCGGCTTTGGCGTAATCTTGCGGAACGCCCTCGCCAGTTTCATAACAACAGCCCAGATCAAATTGAGCAGGGGCATATCCCTCATTTGCAAGCGGTACTATCAAGGGATAAGCTTTTTGAAATTCCCCTTTATCGATAAGTTTTTCCGCTTCTTTGTAACGTTCTTCTACTGTAGCCATAATTTTTTCTCCTTATGTCGCATGAGTGACTTGCTATCCTACGGATAGCTTGTTATTCAAACACCGCCAACGGCGGTTTATTTCAAAAATGCTTGTTCCCTCCCTCCTTGATTTATGCTGTTTTTCATGCTATATTTACTCCATGAGCATTACACAGACCGTAGAAATTCCTGCCAATCACAGGCTGACCATTGACGTGCCGAAAGAAGTGCCGTCGGGAAGGACCATTATCGCCTTTACTCCGGCTCCGGCTGAAGATGAGCTTAATTCTGAAGGGGAATGTCCCATCTGCGCCGCACACGATTATATGCCCAATGCCGAAACTATCGCCGCCATTGAGGAAGGCAGAGCAATGATGAGAGGGGAGATTCCTTCCAAATTGTACAATTCTCTTGAAGAAATGCTTAAAGATTTGGACTCGGACGATTAACCCATGCTGAAACCGAGGTTTACAGGTCCTTTCAAAAGAGAACGGAAGCTTATGGGGAAACGTGGCAAGGATATAAATAAACTTACCGAAGTAATGGGAATGATCATTAACGAACAGCCTTTGCCGCCGGAACGCTGTAATCACCCACTCAAAGGCAAATGGAAAGACACGTTTGAATGTCATATTCAGGGCGATTGGGTACTCATCTACGAAATTGACCCTGTCGCTCGTACTGTTTCTTTTCATCGTACCGGTACGCATTCCGACTTGTTCTAACATTTTCTCCCTTCCCCAAAAACCGCCGACAGGCACGGACAAGACGTTTGTCGTTTTCACCGCCATAACTGTGTCTGCCGGACGTTCCTTTTGCAAAATCGTAAGTTCCAACCACTACTCCCTGTATTGATGAGTGCCAATATTCTTTTCCCCTGAAATTGCCGATGTTGTTTAAGTATAAATTTGAATACATCAGGGTGATTTCATCTATCGAAGGCAAATACCAGTCATTGAAATCGTTTACAATAAGGTTTGTGCAATAATAAGGAGCAGAATTAATACCGCCGCCTTCTTTTTCTATGACTGCCATCATATTCCGTGTGTTTTCTAATCCGTCTCCTACAAGGTTTTTATTTCCAAGAGAATAGGGATTTATATAACCCGGTATAAAAACTTCCCGTTCCGTATCCGCAGGGGCGGCTTCCAAATATTGCCATCCGCCACGATTGTTTCCTTTGTCGTAGAAAATAAATCCGCCTGCGGGTCCGGTGTCGCCGATTTTATAGGTTGGCGTTGCGGCTTTTGTTGAGGTCGCCGTTTTTCCGCCGCTTTTCTTTCCTGTCGCCGATTTATCGCCATTGTTTGTACCGCCATTCGTTGTTGTTCCGCCGTAAGAACCGCCGCCCGATGTTCTGCCGCCGCTTTTGTCAGCTAACAGGGCGGTTATCGTTTTTCCGGCGGATATGTTCCAGTTGTTGCTTCCCTGCACTTGAACGGTCTCTGTTTCTAGGGCACGGATATTCAAGCGGTAGCGGTCGCCTACTTTACTTACCCTGCCTGTGATGATTGTCTGTGCTCCGAGCATTTTTCCTACTTGCTGTGCGGACTTGTCGTCCACTTCGCCTGCCCAATTAAAATTAAGTTCGGTTCTGGCGGCGTCCAACTGTTGGCGGTCAACTACGGAAAAATTTCTGTCGTTCACGGCGTTGGCGATCAGCACGTCTATGACGTATTCGGTGAGTGCAACCGAATCTGACTGGACGCTGACGAAGGCGATTTTTCTCCCTTTGGGTACGCTTTCGTTCAGGTAGTCGGAGACTTCCCGAAGCGTCATGTCCAATTCATCGGGGACTTTTGGGGTGGTGGCACATGTGCATAATATCAGCATCCATGCTGATATTATGCATAGGAGTTTTTGCTTTGCAAAAACTCCAGCTAAAGCATTTTTCCACCGCCGTCCATGGCGGTATGCGGTTAAAACGGAAATTAAAATCCTTTTCATTTAACCCCCAATTCTTCGGCGCACTACTCGGGATAAATCCCTCGCGCATGACTCATCCATGCAACGTTTATTGTGCGCCATGCCTTGTAGACTTTTTTCATCCACACGGCTTCGCCGTGCCATCATTCGGCACCCCACCTTGCCAATCCGCTCGGCAATATATACAAAAACGCCGACAAGGGCTGTATTTTAAATTCAAGGATACTTTGGTCATTTTCCGCCGCATACCGCCTGTTCGCAGATCCTGTCTACAAAGCTTGTGCCCAGCATGCCAGGGATTTTTTATCGTCAGCCTTTTTGGATATAACATACGGCGGACTACACTGGTTTGTAGATCATACCGGAAAAGCGATTGATACAAAAAAGCAATTTTACAACATCGCCTTTGGTATCTATGCGTTGAGCGAACATTACCGTGCCACGGAGGATCAATCGTCGTTAAAATTGGCAATGGAGCTTTTCGATGTAACAGAACAATACGGATTTGCTCCGTCTACGGGCGGTTATATTGAGGCGTGTAACCGTGAATGGCAAAATATTGACGATTATCGCCTAAGCGAAAAAGACCTTAACTGCCCAAAATCCATGAACACCAACCTGCATATTTTGGAAGCCTACACAAATTTACTCCGTGCCAACGGAGACGAGCGAGTACGAAAAGCTCTTGAGGCTCTATTGCACATAATGCTCGAAAAAATTGTAAACAACAATTTTCACTTTGAGTTGTTTTTTGATATGAATTGGAATTCTCTCTCAAAAGATATTTCCTTCGGGCATGACATTGAAGGAAGCTGGCTATTGTACGATGCGGCGCTTGCCGTTGGCGATAAAAGTCTTATTAACAAAGTAAAACAAACCGCCTTGGCAATTGCGGATGTTACTTATAATGATGCCATCGACCGCATAAACGGCGGACTGTTCAGCGGTTGCAACGAGGAAGGACACAAGCACCAAAAAAAAGAATGGTGGACCCAAGCAGAAGCGGTCGTAGGTTTTTACAACGCATACGAGTTATCAGGCGATCAAAAATATTTTAACGCCGCTAACAGTATATGGAGTTTCATTCAAAACCGTTTTGTAGATCAAGGCAACGGCGAGTGGCACAATGAATTGTTCATTGACAATACGCCGGATATGAAACTGCCTAAGGCAGGTTTCTGGAAATGCCCGTATCATAACGCAAGGGCTTGCTTGGAGATTGCGAGAAGGATGGGGTGAGGGTTATTGTTCGAGCCAAGTGGCGTATTGCAGGGATTGCAGAATGTCTTCCCTCTCCAGATAGGGATAATCAACTAGTAACTCTTCAATTGTTTCTCCCGCACCAATTTGGGAGAGTATTCTGCCCACAGTAATACGCATGCCCCTTATACAGGACTTACCGCCCATTATACCGGGGTCATTGGTTATACGGTCAAAATGTTCAAGTGGCAATTTTGTCTCCTTATGCTCATATTATACCACAATATAACTTTTTTGTCGAGGATTAAACAAATACAATAAGCGATGGATTTTATTCTTTCTTTCCTGTCAATTTAATCCGTTTAATGTATTTTCTAATGTTGTCTTAAATTCATTTTCATTATCATAATTATAAAATGGGACAGCTGTTATTAAATAAGTGTCCGTACTAATATTAATAACTTTTTGTTCATTTCTGATTTCTTTTAAATAATCCTCTTTCCATTTGTCATAACCAATTAAATATTTGCCTTTTGGTTCAATGAAAACTTGAAAAGTCAACTCTTTGTCATTACGTTGCTTACAAAATAATAGGAAGTCAGGTTCAAAAGCTCGACCACGTTTGTCAAATATTTTTAATTCTCTTTCGTTTCTAATAAGATAAATATTTTCAAACTTTTGATTCAATCCATCGTATCGTCTTTCAAAAAGTTCTACAAACTTTTTTTCTTCGCTTGTACCGTAATTAGCATTGTAAACATACCAAGGTTTTTCTGAAACAAATGATTCCTGTCCGTCTGCTCTTTCGCTGTCTTTTCTTACTTTTATTTCTTTGTCTTTGAAAATCTGATTAATAGGTTGATTGATATATTCAGTCCCTTCGTATTCTGTTGTATTGCTTTTAATATCTGCTTCTATGTTTTGTAAAAGACCATTCAACGCCTGTAAATAATCAAAATGGCAAATATCCAGCAATCGTTTATGAGTTCCCTTAAATGTAATTTCCAATCCTGATAAAAAATCTTTATTATCAATGAAGTTGGAAATACTTTTAATGGTTGGAAAATAATGCGATATATTATCAAAATAATAAAAAGGATTTTGACTCAATGCAAAACGGATGATGTGCTTTGGGATAACACTCAGTTTTACATCTTTACTTTCAATTTCTTCACTATTAGCAACAGGTGGTTCCGATTCAAGAAACGCATTTGACATTCTACCAACCCCCGATGACATAACATGGCGATAATTAGTTCTTTTTATGTCTAGGTCGGCAAATGATTTTATATTATCAAAACTTCTTGGCTTTTTTTTGTTAAAGAAAACATAGCCATTACGGTATAATCCTGTCCCCTTAAAATTATTTTTTACTATAAGTTTTTTATGTACTAATTTTTCATCATCTTCATAAACACCTGATTCAATAAGGGCAGCTTTCAATTCCGAAATATAACGGCTGTCTTCTTTTGTGTGATAATAAAGTTCTTCAAGTATTTTAAGGTCATTTGAAATATCGTTATCATACTTCCGTGTATATTTATCCTGTCCTTCTTCCAATGAAAAAGGATAATATCTTGCGCCACGACCAATTAATTGCGCTTCCGAAAGTGTTGTTTTTCCGGGTTTTCCGTCTTTTCCATCACGAGTTTCATAAAGTCGTACAATATCGAATAAATTTAAAACATCCCACCCTTCATTAAGTTTTTGAACAGCAAAAATAGCCCGGATTGGATTTTTTTCATCTTCCAGACTATTTAATAAAATTTGATTTTTTTCCGCTTCTGCGTCGTTGTTTGCGCTCAGGCAATTCTCAAATTTGAAATTTGCCTTTATGCGTTTCACTATTTCATCAGTTGAAATATTTCTCTCTTCAAAAAATTTAAACGCTTTCTGAACAATGGAAACAGTAGATGTTTTTTTGATGTTCTCTATCATTACTATTGACAAGTCATCAATTAAATTGTGAAATTTCTCTTTATTTCGCTCTGATTCATGTATCGTCTTTTTTGCCTTAAATAGAATTACAGGTTTTAAATTAATATTATTTAAAGTGGCTATTTCCTGACGATACAGATTTAAAATCAATGCTTGTAAAATTCTGTCTTGTTCATCATACAAAGATCGGATTAAGTTGATTTCTTTAGAATATTTATCATTACGAAACTGGGAAAGATCGTATTTAAATATTACTTTATCTTGATATTTGGTTACAATATCACGGCTGTCATAATCCAAAGTTGCTGTGAATTCAAGAAGAATATTATCAAAATTTTGATTGAGAATTTGCAAAACTGTTCCTTCCCAACTGCCAAATAATTCTCCATTGTTAATGGTCGCTGAGTTTAAATGATGAGCTTCGTCTGCAATCAATACAATCTTCATGTTTTTAAAATCTTCATATGTAACACTGTTTTCTTTAGTATTATTCAAATCAATATGAAGCTGCTGAATGGTAGTAAATTTAATATTAATATTTTGATCATCAACTTCCTCTAAGTTGTCAATCTCTTTGATGTATATTTCTTTTCCGCCAATCACAATTTTATCATTAAATAAATATTTTGATGCCTGAAAATTAAGAAAATTATCTTTAGTTTTTTAAATGTTATTATTATTTTTTACAAAAAACATAAATTTACGATAATCTTTTTCAAAAAGGTATAATATAAGACCTGCCATTATGAGCGTTTTACCGCTTCCTGTTGCCATATTAAAGAGTAAATGATATGGTTTTTTAGGTTTCTCTTCGATGTCTTCCTGGTCAAGGTATAGATATCTCTTTAATGTTTCTTCTTGATAAGGTCGTATAGAGTATCTTAAATTATCAATAATCAAATTTGGCAAAACAATATTGGCTAAATATCTTTTTGCAAAGGGATTATTAAATATTTCGTGTAAAAAAGCCATTTAATCATCCTTCTATACGATAAAAATCTTTATTCAATCTTTTTTCTTCTTCGCTACATTGAAAATCTGTATCATTAAGAGAAGAAAGATTGACATATAATTGATTTTTATCTAATAATTCACAAAGATGTATTTTTTGATCCTGCAAGTTCAAGGTTTTAAAGTCTTCTATATGTTCATCTTGTTTTTTAATATCAACATTATAATTCAAAAAGGATTTAATCTTCATCTGTTCCCAGATTTGCAGCAGTGTTTTTGTATCTTTGGCTTCTTCTATCTGCTCTATAAAAGTTTGGTTATATTTTTTAAGTTCAAGGAAGATAAAACCACCACCACTTTGCCTATTATTGTCTTTATTTCCTTTTTCCTTCTCTTGTATGACACGTTTAAGTCTATTTACGGATTTTATTATATGATTATCTAATTGTTCCACAATTATGTATTTTCTTTTTAATTTATGTGCAACGGCTCCAGTTGTGCCTGATCCGGCAAAAAAGTCCAATATTATATCATCTTCTGAGGTTGATATCATTTTTATTAGCCTTTCAATTAATTTTTCAGGTTTCTTACCAAATCTCAAATCTACTCCCCCTTCATTCGAAAGATTATTAATTCCAATGTCACTCCATATATCACCTACCGCAACAACAGGAATTAATTTCCCATCTTGCTCAATAATTTTTTCTGCTGCAAAACTTACATCTTCTCCCTTATAAACAAAATAATAAGTTCCGTCATGATTATCAATCTTTGTAAAAACATTTGGATTTAAATTTGAATAATCAGCCCCCCTGTTTCTTGCAGTTCTAAAAATTAATTCTGCATTATTTATTTTAAAATTTAATACCGCTTTTGTATCATCTTTATTAATTCCTGCTTTTTTTATTGCTTCTCCTAAAGGAATAATTTCCCAGTTACTGCATTCATTTTCTGGATAATTCCCTTTAACTATAAAAGACGAATATCTATCTAATGCATCATCCCAACTCGCTGGTATATATTGTGGAATGAGATTTATTTTTTTGTTTTTTGTATAAAAAAGAATGTATTCTTTTATTTTTGGAAGTTTCTTTTCTTTATGAGCCATCTTAACACCACTTAAATGAGACATTTGAACACAGATGGATGTATGGAAACAGTCTCTGTTAAAAATTTCATCACATAAAACCTTCAAATATGCTTCTTCAATGTCATTAATTTGGATAAAAATAACACCATCTGGTCTTAATAACTCTTTTGCAATAAGGAGCCTGTTTTCAATGAAGGTCAACCATGTAGAGTGATTAAATTTATCGTTATAACAAAAATCATCATCTCCTGTATTATAAGGTGGATCTATATAAATAAGTTTTACTTTCCCTGCAAATTCTTTTTTTAATGTATGTAGAGCTAAAAGATTATTTCCTTTGATAACCAAGTTGTCGGTAATAGTTCCGTTTTTATCTCTAATAAACTGGTCAAATGGCTTTTCACCATCCGCATCAATTCTTTTAGCATTGGTTAACACTTTAGGTTCAAAAAGCTGTGTAATTTCATCTTGTGCCAAAACTTCATTAAAGAAAATTTCCTCACGCTTGTCTTCTTCACGACTCTGTCCGCCTTCCAAAACGCAATCCTTAAATGGCCAAACTAATGCGACATCATTGCGTTGTTTCAAATATTTGCCGTCAATTGTCAACCCGACTTTGTTTTTATATTGAGTATAACTGTCATTCAAGTAGTTTTTTTGCTCCAGAAATTGCGTAAACAGAGTTTGGTTAAATATTAATGTGCCTTTTACATTCACAAAAAACTTTTCTTTCAATTCAGTATTATCAAGCAATAATTCAAGAATTTCTTCGTCAAAATTCTGAGCTTTATTTAACACTACCCATTTCTTCAATTCCCCGTTATCGGTAACAAAGTTAGGCTCTTTTTTCAGTTGTTTTTCTAAAATTTCATATAAATTCACTTGAAATTCACTATCCCCTTACATGTTCAAAATACTTCTTAACAAAACATACTTCTCAATTTATGCCTTTTTACTATAAGCATAATAAAAAAACAAAAATAGGACAATAGTCCTAATATGGAGATTTATATAATCATATAATCCCAGAAAATACCTCAAATTAGGACTTTTAGCCTATAAAGGAAGAACAATGGGTTTTAGAGAGAATTTGAAATCACAGTTAAGATTTTCTGGCTTGCAAGCAAAGGAACTAGCCAACAAATCAGGTGTCAATATACACAGTATTAATCATTATCTCAGCGCAAAAGGTAAAATTCCAACTCTTGAAAAAGGTGTCAAAATAGCGCAAGCCTTGGGTGTATCTGCTGAATACCTTGTAAACGGGAATGACAACTCCAATAACACTTCTCCAAAATTAAGTAATTCATCACGTCATATTGCACAACTCTCTGAAAAATTAGATGATAAAAAAAAGGCTTTTGTTTTAGATTTTATTAAGTGGCTTTCGTTTCGGGAAGATGGGGGTTAGGGGGATTTTAAGGGGAAGAATATAATATGGTTTTCTAACTCCCTATTTTTTTCATGTTTTTAAATAGATCTTTCGTTAAATAAATAAATGACTGTGGAGGTTTAATTTTATATTTTCTTAGATCAATTGGTTTTGAAAACGGAAAGTATTCATTGATAGATATTCCAACAGCAATATTTGATTCAGTATAATATTTAAAATATTCAACTTCTGTTATTTCGCCAATTTTTGAATATTTTTTCCATATTTCTTTGGGTGTACCAATATCTATATATTTTATTTCAAAATACCCTACAACCGCCATCAATGGAGCAGTTTCATAAACGAGAATATTTTTTACCGTTTTTGTGAATTTTCTTTTTCTGAATTCAATCAATTTATTACCAGATTGAATTGCTTTTACATATTGTGGATTGATAGACATAAGTACTACGGTATCATCATTTGAATTATTCATATTACACCTTGTTTTATTTGTATTATGCATTGAGGATGATAATCTAACCCAAGTTCTTTTAGAGTAATTGCCTTAGAAAAACTATTTGCTTGCCTAAATAAAATTACAAGCACTTCTTTATCGTTACCATAAGTTTCATTTATTTCCTTTACAGTAAAAACGGTCCTTCTTGCCGTGATTGAAATTATCTCGTCAATATCAGTGGTTCTAATAACTTTTTCGGTAATACCTATTGCTTGAATATTTTTTAAATCTTGTGATCTATAGAAATATAACAGATCACCTTCCTTAATTTTATTAGTATTACTAAGGCATATATAAGCTTTTCTAATTCCATTTGAGCAAGCATCTTTATGAGGAAACAGTAAGGGCTGTCTTTCTAATTCTGGAAAAAGTTTTTCATGATAAGCTGGTTTTATTGGAACAAGAAAGGATGTTGATTTTTCGTTATAATATTTTGGTCCATAAAGCGTATGATATTGAAAAGGTGTCAATTGTCTGTTATTATCAGGAATCAATCGTTTTATATAAATCACCTCACCGGTATCATCTTTTATTGTTTTATGACGTTCAAAACCGAAATTTTCAAAAAATGAACAAATAATATTTTCTTCAAACGCAGTAACATATATATACTCAAAATTATTTAAATAACAAAAATCAAATATAGAACGTAGAAGCAATTCTCCGAATTTATTACCAGATACTCTATTTGAAGTTTTAAATGTGCATATTTTTAATACTTTTCCAGTTAAGTTATATTTTGCTAATTCATTATTTTCTTCTTCTTTTTTGTAAATCGCTATTCCATCAATGTGATTTTCTTTTTTTATTATATAACAAGAACGATGTTCCAGTTGGCATTTTGTCTTATACCAATTATCAAAACCTTTATAATCCGATCTTATAGAGTCAAATATTTCATCCGAAAGACTAACATTAAAACATTTCTCTGCTTTAATGATAGGGAATAATTTGATTGGTTCTGTCTCAACAGATTGAAATAGAACATCAACATCATCCAAATAATAAACTTTATCAGAGATGCCTAATTCTTTTGCTCGCTTATGAACTTCTTTGTCATTAGAAACTAATATATTAACAGCATTTATGTAAACAGCATTTAATAAATGATAATCAACAAAATCATGTGTGTTTTCGGATGGGAGACCTATTTTTTCTTCTACATATTCACTGTATTTTAAGTTGTCTAATAATGGGTATTTATTGATTGCTTGCAAACGAATCTCTTTTCTTTTATTGTCTGTATCCCTATTTATATCATTTTTTATTGCAGAATGTAAAAAAACTGAAAAACCGGAACGATTACATTTTGTATAAAATTCATTTTTTAATTTTTGATTAGGCTCAATATCGTTTAATGAAGCGATCTCAAGCGGAATAAAAATATTGGTATCAATAAGTATTTTCAATATTTATTATTCCTTCATGATTTCAAGAAAAGAAGATGTGCTTCGGATATTCCAAGCACAAATATGGACATGTTCAATGGTTAAATCTTGTTTGTTTAAAATGAAAAAAGAATTATTCATAATCTATGATCTTCCTCCCTAAAATCATATATGACGCAAAAATATATTTATTACCTAAATCTGTTGAATCCCTCCATTTGTTTTCTATCTCGCTTTGTTTACCTTTTTAACTTTCACGGTAAACATATCCTTACTTAT
Organism: Treponema sp. R6D11; assembly: GCF_054786075.1. Taxonomy (NCBI): domain Bacteria; kingdom Pseudomonadati; phylum Spirochaetota; class Spirochaetia; order Treponematales; family Treponemataceae; genus Treponema; species Treponema sp. R6D11. The sequence continues at coordinate 11,932 of NZ_BDHD01000014.1, forward strand.
TTAAGTATACCACAATCTGTCTATATATTTCAACCACTTATTAAGCTGCCTGGTTTCCCACATCAACAACAAACCTGAACATGGTTCTTCTTGCAAATTGCCGCAAGCGCTTTATCATTCGTTATTAATGTTGCGTTGTTCCTTCTTGCGGCAACCATGTAAAACATGTCGTAAACGGAATGGTTGTTGTTTATGCTTTCGGTGAATGCTTCTTCCCAAATAGTTCTGCTGTCGATAAATATTTCTATATAATCCAGACCGTCTTGTATGTATTTTGTACAGTCGTCCTTATTGTATTTTTTTATTTTAGCGTATTTCCAAAAAGTATTGGATAATTCGGAAATATATAAATCCGGCGTAAGAACAATTTTTGCTTCCTGTAAGAGGTCGTCGAATTTTTTGGATTTTTCCTTTCTTAAAAGGATTTCCGTTGAGCCTGAAACATCAATAATTACGTTCATCTGTTCCGATCCTCGCGGATTGATTGTACAAAGTCAAAATCTTTTGCTTCTTCGGGAATAATCCTGTTTCTTGATCTTTCAAGAGCGGCAAGCCTTCGCTCACGCCCGGAAATTTCCTTTTCCAGTCCGTCCTTTATCAGCACGACGGTTTGTTGGGCAATGGTTCTGTGTTGGCGTTTTGCCTCAAACTTGATTTGTTCGTAAACATCAGGGGGAAAGTCCCTTACCTGTAACAGCGGCATATTTTCTCCTCTGCATACAATATACATACATTTTGCATACTTGTCAAGAGGGTGGGCTTTCCTCTGTAACAATCGCTTTATCTAAAAATCTCATACAAAATCCTGCCTGTCCATTCTAGGGGAGTGTCAATGCCCAGAAGTGCCGCCATAGTGGGTGCAATGTCGTAAATATTAACAAGGGACGTGATTGCAAATCCTTCTTTTATTCCGTTGCCATAAATAATTAAAGGCGTTTTGCGTCGCTTGGGAGTATTCGCCTCATGCCCATAACCGCTACCGCCGTGATCCGCAGACAACATGAATACCGTACTGTCATAGATTCCGGCATCTTTTACCGCTTGTTCAATAATGGCTATTAAGCCGTCCATCTCCGTAAGTTTTGCGTAATATTCCGCAGAACCCCAACGTTTTGCGTGTCCTACAGCGTCAGGTTCGTTAAACGCAATTGCGGTAAATACGGGTTTTTGCTCTTTTATATAAGCGGCAATTTTTTGGGCGGATTCAATGTCGGATAATATTTCTTGTTTTTCAATCGGTTCATTTTGGCAGATTTTTAACAGTTCGGTCCATTCGTAAAAAAAAGCTGACTTTTTTGGCTGTTCTTTGTTTTTTACAAGCGTAAAAATCGAGGGGAAATTTTCACTGTTGCGTTCTTTTGGCGGAGTACCGTAAAAAAGCGAGGTCCAGTTAGGTCCGCTTTTAACTGGTAATACGCCCCACGTAGAAAGAGTCCATGCGCCGTGAGACATCATTCGTTTTACTGTGGGCATATTCGCATCTTGAACATAAGCGCCGCCCCAGCCGTCAAGACCGATAAATACCAGATGTTTTGCCGGAACAAAATTTTGCGGAATACTTCCTGTATGCAATACCGGTTTTGTACTTGTACAACCTTTTGTAAAAAAAATTATAAACACCGAAAAAAGAAACATGAGGAAAATCGGCTTTGATTTTTTAAAATGATTCATTTTGTACACATTATCAATTACTCTTAACTTTCCAGTGATTATCAACTCGTTCAAACTGGCAGGCTGGGACAGTCATTAGCCGTCCGTCTTCGTGAACAAGTTTTATTTGGCAGGCGATTGGGTTTACTTCGGATATTTTCCATGTTTCGTTGTTGTAGGCGGCTCTCATGCCCTCTTGCGGAAGGTTGCGTTGTTGTTCGCTGTAAAATCCGTATTCGTAAAAAAGACAGCATAACAGTCTGCCGCAGGGACCGGATATTTTTACGGAATTAAGCGACAGTTTTTGATCCTTCGCCATTTTTAAAGATACGGGTTTTAATTTGTCGGAAACACAGTGGCAGCAATACCCTCTTCCGCAGACTCCAAGTCCGCCTGTTACTCTGGCTTCGTCTCGCACGCCGATTTGACGCAGTTCTATACGCATCTTAAATACGCTGACTAAATCTTTTACCAGTTCTCTAAAGTCTACCCTGTTTTCGGCGGTAAAGAAAAATAAAATTTTCGGCTCTTCCAAAAGATAGTGAACAAGCACAAGCTTCATTTCCAGCTTATGATTTAAGATTTTCTTTTTGCAAATATCAAACGCTTCTTTTTCCAGTTTAGTGTTGTTACGCGATTTTTCCAAATCTCCTGAATCTGCCGCCCTTACAATCCATGCAATTTCCGAAACAGAGGGAAGTTTTCCGTGTACAGAGCCGATAACTTGCGCAAGGTCGCGTCCGTAACGAGTGGGCACTATTACCATTGTGTTAGGAGCAAGATTATCTTCACGATAAACGGCAAGAAAAGTTTCCTGAGAATACAAAAGCCGCAATCTGTAAATGGGAGCGTCTGGGGCAATAGATTCTATCCCTGCGTCCGCGCCTGTAATTACATCACGTTCTTGTAGTTTTATCTCGTGGTTGTCTTCAAGAGCGGAAATATCTTCTTCATCTTCGTATTCATCGTAATCACTCATATTTACCTACTGTAACAAGTCTACCAGAAGACCTTTAATTTCCTCAAGACGTGAAATCAACTCCATTTGGGGCGCTTGACTGGATAAAAGCATTGCCGCCAAATCTTCCAGTTTTTTATCTATCACCTGTATTTTAACATAATGTTTTCGTTCTGTCGCTTCCGGCGTGCCTCGCCGCCCCTTAAAACTCGGTTTAAATTTATTTAAAATACCTTCTTCTTCTTCCTTGGAGTAGCAATTCTGTACCACATAATTTATAAAATTACGGACAGCCTGTTTGTAACGCATTATTTCTTCGCCAAAAGGACGAGTTTTTAACCTGTCCCCGGCGTCTCTAACTTCGTCCATTAAAATACTAACCGATTCATCAGACGCAGGAAGATTTTTTAAGGGACCGATTTCTTCGGCGGTTTTGCCCCGAAGATCATTAAAAATAGTTGAGAATTCTGTTTTTCCGCCTCGGCGTATTCCTTTTGGTTTTTTTTCTTCTTTTACCTGACCAAAAGCGCCGGGATTCATGTAGAGGGAAGGGTCTGTTCCGTCAACTTTAGACATAGGCTTTATGATGATGATGGAAAACAGGCAGAGCCGATTTTATACCTTGAGCGTCCTTGTGTTCTGACATTGTTTTCGCCCAGCGTTCGTCACTGGAGCAAACAGCAACCATGCCGTTTATAAAACAACCGTCGTCAGCCTGAATACGCCGTGTGATAATATCGCCGATAACTATAGCGGTAGAAAGAATTACAAGATGTCCGTCAGAAATAATATTTCCGCACACTACTCCGCCTATAGTAATATTTGTTCCCGTAACATTGCCTTTTACTCTAGCCCGCTCTCCGATTACTACTCTGCCCTTTACCCTTACATCGCCGCGAATACTTCCGTCAATGCGAGTAAAACCTCCGGTTTCAACATCGCCTGTCAGGTTGTATTGGGACCTATTATCGTGTTAATTGAATAATCGGAACTATCTTGAGCCATAGGAATTTAACGTCCTTGTTTGGCGAGGCTATTGCGGATAGTAATGTATCTGTAAGGATCTACAACATCAGAACCTATATGAACTTCATAGTGGCAGTGGGGACCTGTGGAAACACCGGTATTACCGATATAACCGATTACATCTCCCTGCTGAACTCGCTGACCTACGCTTACGTTAAAACGAAGCATGTGCGCATAACGTGTGTAGTATCCGTGTTTATGTCTTATAATAATAAAGTTGCCGTAATCGTAAGTATACTCGGCGGTAACAATCTGCCCGTCCGCAGTGGCGACAATAGGATCGCCTGAACGATAGGTCGCTATATCAATACCTCTGTGAATGTGCCATTGTCCTGTAATCGGGTGAATATTTTGTCCAAAGAACATTGTAATATGCCCAATTCCGCCTTTTACGGGCCAGATACTCGGAATTTCAGTTAACAGGGCACTTTGCGAATCCATAAGCGCGCCCAATTCCGTAATTGGTTCTACCGCTTCGGAAAGATATGCGGCTAATCGCCTAACGTCGTCAACTTCTTGAATAAGACCCTGCGGAGTTTCTTTTATGCCGAGGAAAGAACTTAAATCGCCAGATGTATTTTGAGAGAGAGTGTTATTGTTTCCTATGCCAAGAGCGGAAAGCACGTTAGAAAGAGCGCTTTCAAAACTGCGAGCTTCGCGTAACAGAAGGGCTGTCTCATCGCGTAACTGATCAAGCGAAGCTTGCGTATCTTTAAGACGACCGTCTTTGTTCGCCATCGCATACATGGTGCTGCTGTATGACGCGCCATACCAGAAGAATGCTCCGATAATTCCAAAAACTACAAGCAAGAAACAGCAAATTGATAAAACAGTAACATGAAGATTGTAAACTTTTTTTTCTGAGTGAGGAACAAAAACTACTGTATAACGTCTTGTAAAAAATCTTCCGATGGACGCAAAACATTCGTTGATAAAATTTGCCGCTTTATTTGCGTCATTTTTTACCTTTTGGACAAGTTTATTCTCAAGGCGTTTATAATCATGAACAGAGACCATTTACTCTCCTGCTTCCTTATCCTTATAATTCTAATAAAAAACGCAATTATTGTCAATAAGTTACTAAAATTTAGTCAAACTGCGTCGTATCCCGACCTAATAGCCTTGGTGTTCATTGGTATAAACTGGTGCTTATCCGGCGGAAAGAATTTCTTTAACACACCTTCAATATCGGTCAAATTCAGGGCTTTTGTTAGCTTTGCCATAGCCCCAAGAGCCACCATATTGGCAAAAAGCAGGTTTCCTATCTGCTCAGCAATGCCCGAAGCCTCAATTTTAACTATTTTTAGGTCTGATCTGGACGGATTTTCCTTAACAAGGGTCGAATTTATCACAATTAGACCGTTTTTCTTGAGAATTTTCTCGCAAACCGGCAGGGAATCCGAGTTCATAACCAGTGCAGAGTCGGGAATTGTTACAAGTGGGCTTGCAATTTCATTATCAGAGACAATTACGCCCGCTCTGGCGATGCCGCCGCGCTTTTCTGCCCCATAAAATGGGAAAAAAGTAACGTTTTTCCCTTCCTGCATGCCAAAATAGACCCAAAGTTGACCGAGAGAGATTACTCCTTGACCGCCAAACCCTGCAAATAGCGATTTTTCCATCATTTTGATGCTCCTTGTAACGTATTTTTAATTTCACCCAACGGATACACAGGGATCATATTTTTTTCTAACCATTCAACAGCTTGTACGGGGTCCATTGTCCAATTTGTGGGGCAGGGAGAAAGGATTTCTACCATTGTGCTTCCAATTCCAGCCAGTTGCGCTTCAAAGGCTTTTTTTATGTACTGTTTGGTTTTACGGATACTTGCAGCATTGTGGACGGAGCCTCTGGCGATGTAGCGAGTTCCTTCCAACGTGGCAAGAAGTTCGCAAACTCTGATTGGGTAGCCCATTCCGGCTTTGTCGGCGTCCCGTCCGCGAGGGGCAGTTGCCGCTTTTTGACCTATCAATGTGGTGGGAGCCATTTGTCCGCCTGTCATGCCGTAAATTGCGTTGTTTACGAATATCGTGGTAAATTTTTCCGAGCGGTTTGCGGCATGAACCATTTCCGCCGTGCCGATAGCAGCCATGTCGCCGTCTCCCTGATAACAAATTACAAGGTGGTCGGGGTGAACCCTTTTTACTCCGGTTGCGGCGGCAGGCGTGCGTCCGTGCGGCGGCTGCACTGAATCAAAATCAAAATACAAATCCGCCCAAATTGCACAGCCCACAGGGTGCGTGATGATCGTCTTTTCTCTTAAACCCATTTCATCTATTAAACTTGTAATAATTCTGTGGATTATTCCGTGTCCGCAACCGCCGCAGTATTTGGTCTGCGTTTTTTTTAAGCTTTCTGGGTGTCCGTATAATTTTTTCATTTCTTTAATATTTCCTTTACTTTGGCAAACACTTCTTCCTCAGCCGGAATAATGCCGCCAGAATGAGCTAAAAGATGAATGTCGGAATTTGAACCGGCATAGTAAGCCGATAACTTTACATCTTCAACTAACTGCCCTTCCGACATCTCCACTGTTAAAACAGGTTTTCCGCTTTTCATGGTTTTCCCCAGAGCATCGTAAGGGAAGGGCCACAAAGTGATTGGTCTAAAAACGCCAAGTTTGATGCCTTCGTTTTTTGCGAGCATCTGCGCTCCGAGACATACACGGGCGCTAGTGCCATAGGCGACTAAAATCATATCGGCATCGGCACAGTTATTTTCTTCGTAGCGAATCTCGGCGGCTTTTACTGTCTCGTAACGTACAAAACGCTTTTTTGTTTGAGCTTCAAGTTTTACAGGATCAAGCTCGATAGAAGTGATATGAACCGCTTCCCTCTTTGCGTTTGCCATGCCGCCTGCGGACCATGAATATTTTTGAACTGTTTTTTCCTGAGGCAGTATGCAGCCTTCCATCATTTGCCCAATCATTCCGTCAGCGTGAATTATCACAGGCATTCGGTATTTTTCGGCAAGATCAAAAGCAAGGTAAGTTAAGTCGGCACATTCCTGCACATTTTTCGGTGCAAGAACAATACATCTGTAATCGCCATGCCCGCCTCCTCGTGTTGACTGATAATAATCGCTCTGTGCAGGGGCAATATTTCCAAGCCCCGGTCCTCCTCGGTTGATATTCGCCACTACAAGCGGAACATCCGCACCTGCGGCATAAGACAAACCTTCCTGTTTAAGACTGATGCCCGGGCTTGAGGAACTGGTCATCGCTCTTACGCCCGAACAAGCCGCACCATATACCATGATAATAGCCGCTATTTCGCTCTCCGCTTGAATAAAAATGCGTCCGCGATCAAGCATGTGCCTTGCCATGTAAGCTGGTATCTCGTTCTGCGGAGTGATAGGATACCCAAAATATGCGCCGCAACCCGCTCTTATCGCAGATTCAGCGATAGCCTCGTTTCCTTTCATTAAAACTTTTTCGCTCATTTTAAACTTCCTCTTGGTAAACCTCGATGCACACATCGGGACAAACTTCGTAACAGTTACCGCAGGCGATACATTTATCAATATTTACCGCTTTTGCCGGGTGTGAACCTGACGAATTTAACTCGTTATCCGCTTCCAATACTTTAACAGGACACGCTCGAATACAAAGCAGACAACCCTTGCACTTCTCTCGGTCTATTGTAATTTTACCTTTCTTTGCCATAGAACTTCCTCTTGTGTAATTGTTCGCAAACAGAAGTTTCCGAACAACTCTAGTATAAAAAAAAATAGTTTTTTAGCCAATAGTGTAAATATAGAAATAAACTGCTATTTTTCTTGACTTCCCAAACTGTAATTCGTAACTTATATATAATGGGAAACGCCATAAGTATTCTCATTACATCTAATGATAATGAGGATTTTAAATGTGCCCTTGATTCGCTTAACAGGCAAAAAGATTTAAACATAATAGGCATTGAAAACGATGAAACCAATACGATAATAAAGTCTGAACGATTAAAACCTGACGTACTAATTTTGAATTTATTACAACCGACTATTAATGAGGCGGAACTTGCGCCAATTATACACAGAAGATCGCCTGATACAGCCATTATAATGATATGCGATAAAGATGAAGATGAATATGCTGGAAAAGCACTCAGGGCGGGAATACTTGGGTATCTTTTAAGAGACACGGATATGAACAAAATCCTACCTGTAGTAAAAATTGTATCTCTGGGCGGATACTATATAAGCGCCTCCATTACAGTAAAGGCTATAAATAAAATAACACTGGTAAATCAATTTCCAGGTCAATTTTTAGGAATAAAAGAAAAATACCCTATGTTTTCTTCTACAGAACGTAATATAGTAGAATACATCGCTAAAGGGTTTTCTGACGATGAAATAGCCTATTATCTTCATCTAAGTACAGGCACTATCAGAAATTATATGGTTGCAATCAAACGTAAAACAAAAATGAAAAACCGTGTACAGACAGTTGTTTTTTCGCTTGTACATGGGCTTATCAGTCTGGAACAGCTAGATATTTGTAAAATCAATAGACAATTTCCCCATAATACAATACAATAGTTAAATCAGGAGGATAAAAACAGATGAGAACTGTTTGCGGAATTGATCTGGGAACCCAGAGCTGTAAAATTGTAGTTTATGATTATGAAAGAAGGACTATCGTCGCCCAATCTCAGTCTCCTGTGGACATTATTGCCAATAATGACGGTACAAGAGAGCAAAAAGCCGAGTGGTACGATGCGGTTATAAAAACCTGTTTTGATAAAATCGACAAAAAAGCTAAATTGACCATCGCCGCTATCGGCGTTTCAGGGCAACAGCACGGGTTTGTGCCACTGGACGAAAATGGCAAACCTGTCTACAACGTCAAACTTTGGTGCGACACCTCAACTACAGCCGAGTGCGAAGAACTTACCAAGGCGGCAGGCGGCGAAAAAAGGTTAATAGAAAAAGCCGGACTTCCGATGCGTCCGGGTTATACCGCGCCAAAAGTTCTTTGGCTAAAAAAACATAAATCCGCCGCATTCGCAAAACTGCGGCATATTCTTCTGCCCCACAATTACATCAACTTTTTATTGACAGGCGAGTATTGGGCGGAATACGGCGATGCGTCAGGCACTGCCCTCTTTGACGTGCGCGGACGCAAATGGTCGTCTGAAATTTGTAAATTAATTTCCCCTGAAGTAGAAAAATATCTTCCGCCGCTGACAACTTCCGAAAAAACAGCGGGAGCGGTAAGCAAAGCCGCGGCAAACCTTTACGGGCTTAACGAGGGTACTCTTGTATCTTCAGGCGGCGGCGACAATATGATGGGCGCTATCGGCACAGGCGCGGTTAAAGACGGATTTTTAACAATGAGTTTGGGAACAAGCGGCACTCTTTTTGGTTTTTCAAAAGCGCCGGTTATAGACCCGACTGGAAATCTTGCCGCCTTCTGTTCATCTTCCGGCGGATGGCTTCCGCTTCTTTGCACGATGAATTGCACTGTCGCAAGCGAAGAGTTCCGTAAACTTATGCAGCTTGATGTAAAAGCTTTTGACGCGGAAGCTGCAAAATCTCCTGTCGGCGCGGACGGCATTGTTATATTGCCATTCTTTAACGGAGAGCGCACTCCAAACCTGCCGAACGGAAGAGCGAGCATAAACGGCATTACCGCCGCTAACTTTAATCGCCAAAATCTTTCACGCGCCGCTCTTGAGTCCGCTATCTTCGGAATGAGAATCGGTCTTGACGGATTTAAGTCGTTGGGTTTTAAACCAAAAGAGATTCGCTTAACAGGCGGCGGAGCAAAAAGCAAACTCTGGCAAAGCATTGTAGCTAACGTAACGGATTTACCGATTCGTATTCCTACAGATTCGGAAGCCGCCGCGACAGGCGGAGCTATTCAAGCTCTGTGGTGTCTGGAAAATCATGAAGGCAAAAAAACACTGATTGAAGATTTGACAGACAAACATATTGCGTTGGGCGCGCCAATAAAGCCCGACAAAAAAAGCGTAGCTTCTTACAATGAAGCATATGCTGTATATTCCAAGTATCTTGGGGCTTTAAGCCCACTATATAAATAATTTTTGGAGGCTATTATGGCGGAGTATTTCGTTGGGGCAAAAGAGTATTTCCCCGGAATCAAAAAAATCAAATACGAAGGACCAAAGAGCAAGAACCCTCTGGCGTTCAAGTATTATGACGCTGATAAAGTTATCGGCGGCAAGAAGATGAAAGATCATCTTCGCTTTGCAATTGCTTACTGGCACAGTTTCTGCGGAGACGGCGGAGACCCATTTGGTCCCGGCACGCACATCTTCCCGTGGAATACGGAAGCAAAAGACCCGATGGATGCGGCGGATAAAAAAATGGACGCCGCTTTTGAATTCTTTACAAAAATCGGCGCGGAATTTTACGCATTCCACGACAGAGACGTGGCTCCCGAAGGTGCGAACCCTGCGGAAAGCGAAAAAAATCTGATGACGTTAGTTGCAAAGGCGAAAAAACTTCAGAGCGAGACAGGAGTTAAACTTCTTTGGGGAACTGCAAATGTTTTTGGCAACCCGCGCTTTATGAACGGAGCCGCTACCAATCCCGAGTTCGGCGTTGTCGCTCTTGCCGCAACTCAGGTAAAAGCCGCAATTGACGCAACCATCGAGCTTGGCGGCGCAGGCTACACTTTCTGGGGCGGACGCGAAGGCTACATGAGCCTTCTTAACACAGACCTTAAAAGAGAAAAAGAAAATCTTGCTCGCTTCCTTACAATGGCAAGGGACTACGCGCGCAAACAAGGTTTTAAAGGCGTGTTCTATATCGAACCAAAACCGATGGAGCCGACAAAGCACCAGTACGATTTTGACACTGAAACAGTTATCGGCTTCTTACGCCAGTGGGGTCTTGATAAAGATTTCCGCATGAATATCGAAGCTAACCACGCTGAGCTTGCCGGGCATGAATTCGCTCACGAGCTTGAAACAGCGGCGGTATCGGGCTTCTTCGGCTCGGTAGACGCTAACCGCGGCGATGTGCAGAACGGCTGGGACACAGACCAGTTCCCGATGAGCTACTACGAAACCGCAATGGCAATGTTTACAATCCTTAAAATCGGCGGCTTTACAACAGGCGGTCTTAACTTCGACTCAAAGATTCGCAGAAACTCCGTAGATCCGGCAGACCTCTTTGTCGCCCATGTCGGCGGCATGGACGCTTTTGCCGTAGGCTTGCAGGTTGCACAACGCATTATTGACGACGGAGTTATTCCCAATTTTGTAAAAGATCGTTATGCGTCATTCTCAAGCGGCGACGGAGCGAAGTTTGCCAAAGGCGAGCTTACTCTTGATCAGTTGGCAAAGATTGGCACAGACGCAGGATACGGAAAAACAGGGCTTACAAGCGGAAAGCAGGAGTACCTTGAAAACGTACTGAACAGCTACTTGCTTGGTTTGTAAAACTTAAATTGTTTGAATATAAAGCCTTCGGGAGTTTCCGAAGGCTTTTTTTATAAGTGAGGAGAAGATGTTTTTGGACATACATCTTAATCCAGCCTTGACAATATTTGTCGATGTTATAATATATATACATGGGAATATTTTATGAGAAAATCATATTAACCAACGCAAAAGACGATGTACGGACCGCCTGCGGTTTGCTTAATGAACCTCGCACTATAACCCTTGACGCAATACCCGACACAGGTGCATGGACACTTATAATTAATGAAGAAATCCGCCAGAAATTAGGGCTTTCAACTGTAGGCAAGATAGAATCCAGCATGGCTGATGGTTCTCTCTCTACGCACGATTTAACTGAAGCGGTTGAGATTCGATGGAAAAACCGCAGAGCCATAGCGGAAGCGGTAGTTATGCCAATGGCAACTGATATTCTTCTTGGTGCTATACCACTGGAAGCTATGGATTTATCGGTTGATCCCGTAAACAAACAACTAGTCGGCGTTCATGGAGATAAACCAGTTTATTTAGCTAAATAGCTGTCACGTAACAAAATAGTATTTCATTTCACAGTCTACATATCTAATTGTAATTGAACCATTATATCCCACTAACCAACGCATCGCATACAATATCAACTTCTTCAGTTGTCATGGTCGGGTACAAAGGTAAAGTCAATTCGTGAGCACTGACATATTCGGCTTTTGGCGTGGAGTTTACTTTGCTTTTGTACGCGCTGAAATTCTGAATCGCAGGGTAATGTATGCTTGTTTGGACTCCGTCTTGTTTCATTGATTCTATAACAGCCGCCCTGTCTATTTTTTCTGAAAGCAAAATTGGCATTATGTGATAATTCGGTTTTCCACGCGAAAAAGACCTGAAAGGAATTGAGATGGACGGAACTTTATCAAGACGGCTGTAGTAGTGTTCTACAAGTTTTTTTCTTTTTTCATTTGCGTCTTGTAATTTTTCAAGTTGGACAAGCCCAAGTGCGGAACTTATTTCGTGAATACGATAATTAAGCCCCGGCGACAGTACGTCGTAAGAGACTGCCCTGCCCTTGTAGCGGTCAAACGATGGGACGGACATTCCGTGAGAACGCAAAAGACGCAGTTTTTCGTACAAGTCCGCATTGCGTGTAACAACCATGCCGCCTTCGCCAATCGCTATGTTTTTATTTGCAAAAAAACTAAAAGCCGATATGTCGCCAAACGTACCGAGGGGTTGCCCTTTGTAATCAGCCCCTGGCGTATGGGCACAGTCCTCAATAAGCGGCAATCGATGTTTTTTGCACAGGGCGGTTATTCGCTCCATATCGCAGGCAAAACCGGCGTAGTGAACTATCATCACCGCTTTTGTTTTTTTAGTAATCTTTGCTGAAATGTCGTCAGGATCGACCGACCAATCTTCCATTGACGAAATGTCAGCAAGTACATTTTTTGCGCCCGTCATTTGGGTAACATTTTGATCGGCGATAAAGGTTAAAGAAGGGGTGATTATTTCATCACCTTCCTTTATGTCGAGGGCAAGAAGCGCCATGTGCAAAGCGGCGGTACAATTTGAAAGAGCAAGGCATTTTGTCTCGTGTCCCAAAAATTCTGAAAATTTGGTTTCAAAGGCAAGGGTTTTTTCGCTGATACTTAACCAACCTGAGTCGAGTACCTCTTTAACAGCTTGGTACTCTCTTTCGTCATAATTAATTTTATGGAGTTGTACTCGCCACATGTATTTTTTAAAAATATCATATATAATGATGAATGTTAAGTCGATACAAGGAGATATTATGAAATTGGCTATGCCTGAAGAAATACGGAATAAAATAGCACAAGAGGGAATTATCGCTGTTTTGGAAATTGAATCCGAGCAAAACGCCGTGCCGCTTGCAAAAGCGCTTCTTGAAGGGGGAATTACAGTTATCGAGCTTGCCCTGCGTACGCCTGCGGCTATTCCCTCAATTTCGTTAATCGCTAAAGAAGTTCCGCAAATGTTTATCGGGGTTGGCACTATTATCGAGCCGAAACAGGCGGTGGCAATGAAAAAAAAGCCGGGCGTGCGTTTCGGCGTTTCTCCGGGAATAAATCCGCAAATTGTCAAGGAAGCGGCGGCGGCAAAATTGCCCTTTGCGCCCGGAATTGCCACACCAAGCGAATTGGAACAGGCTATTTCCCTCGGTTGCCGTGTTGTCAAATTTTTTCCTGCAGAGGGTATGGGCGGTTTAAGTTATCTAAAAAATATCAACGCTCCTTATAATCACCTTGGTATAAAGTACATTCCCTTAGGAGGCGTGTCTGTAAACAATCTTGCCGATTACGCAAAGTTTAGCTCCGTGCTTGCCATCGGCGGAAGTTGGATAGCGAACAAAGAGTTGATCAATGCTCGTGATTGGAGCGAAATTACCAAAAAAGCGAAAGAGGCAAAAGAGATTTGGAAAGCTAACCGATATTGAATAGTTTAGTATCGCCAAGGTTCACTACCGAGTTTTGGTAGCAGATACGTTTGTGTGTACTTGAACTAATGCGAACAACGACAAGATATGTACAGTTATATCATAATACTCAAACGTCTGTTTGTAAGTGGCGCTGTAGTCTTCTATGCCCCCTCCGTCGTACAGGTACTTTACTTCTTCCCTGTCGGGATACAGTATTTTCTCCATTTGTCCTAGATAGTTGCTCGCGTATTCCATTACCGCAGTCTTTTCGGGCGTTATTCTTCCGGCGTCAAGCGTCTTTATCGTCCTGCTTTCCCATACCGTCTCTCCCAGTTTCCCGTAGCGTACCTCGCTCGCTCCGGATTCGTCCTCTATCCTCATTATCCTTCCGGCTCCGTTGTACGCCGCCCCCGGATTGCCGTAAAAGTAAACCGTCTTCGTCTCGGACGGCGTGTCGGGTCTCTTGGGATAGGTTATCTTTACAAGCCTGTTCAGCGAATCGTACTGGTACTCTATTCTTTTTCCCGATTTAGCCAGTACGCCGTCGCTTTCCCATATCAGGTTGCCTCCCTGGTCGTAGCCGTACTCTTTCTTTCCTATGTCCGCGCTCTCCATGCTTATACGCCTGCCGAGCATGTCGTACTGTACTTTTAGGGGGTTCTTTTTATAGTCCAGCGCCTCAAGCAGTTCTCCTAGGGCGTTATATTCGTATTCCCCCATAGCCAGAACTTTGTTAACTTCTTTTCCGTACCTGCTCGTTCTTACTATGTTGCCCCTGCCGTCGGCTTCCCTCTCGCTCCTGTTTTTGTTCGCGTCAGTTACCAGAACGTAGCTCTTCTTATTCCTTATCCCGTACTCGGTAAGCTCTTCGCTGCCGTCGGGCAGGGTTACTTTTACTATTCTGTCTAGGGCGTCGTATTCCTTCTCGGTTTCCTTGTAAAGCTGGGGACTCCAATTGTTTAAAAGGTCGTCTAAATCGCCCTGGTAAAACCTTACCTGCCCTTCCTTCGTCACTCTGCCTTTGCCGTCGTAATTTACCGCCCCGCTTATGTTCCAGCCCGTCCGCCTGCCTGAAGGCTTCCACGTTTCCCCGTTCTTCGCCGTGTACAGTGCCCTGTCTAAGCTGTCGGTTTTTATTACCGTCTTTATTACTCCGCCGTCGTCGGAGTCAAAACTTATCTTGTTGTTCGTTACGGCGTACCAGTTCTTTCCCTTCCCGGTATAGTACTCGTATTTTACGGCGGGCGTTCCGGAACTCCCGTCGTAGGGGCTTCTTACTTATTTCTTTATATATATTACATCGTAAATTAATCCGGTGTCCCTGTCCTCGTTTCTAATTTTTATTCCATTGTCTGTAAAATAATATTGAACATAATAATCATCTCTTTTTCCAATTACTTCATCAACAATGAATGGATCAATATTATTATTTGGAACATTACATTCTTGTTGGTTACTAAAACTTCCATCGCCATTTATTTCGCTTTTAGAGAATTTTCCACCATCTTTATAATCTAAAGTGATAACAGTTCCATCATAAAGGTACGGTATTTTTCCGTCGTTGTCATTTTTTACAATTTCAATTCTATCATAATAATATTTTCCAACAGCTTTTTTTATAAATTCATAGTCAGGAACAATTTCTCTTAGGCTTTTAACAAAATATCTATCTTCAATCCAATAAGTGCTAGACGATGGAAAATCAGGAAATTTTATTTTCTTCCATCCGTCTTTTTCCTCAAGTACAATAACTTTACTTTTGTGTAAACTTGTTCTATACCTTCTGCCTTCTGTTCCACCGAGCTGATCTTGTAACCACATATTACCAGGTATATTTAAATAATAGGTATTATCGTCCAATATTTCTTCCGGTTCTTGCACATTCTGAATACTTTCTATCTTGTTATCTTTATTGTCGATTTTTTGAGCGTTTTTGTCTTTTTTAGAACAATTTGACAACAAACAAATCATTAGTAAACAAATTATTATTTTATTAATATTTAATCGCCTATAATGTGCTTTGCTTGTCATTATCTTTTCTCCCATTTATTTTATTGTAAACCCTTCTGCGTATCCTTCTTTCCATCCCGGTGCGTGATAGACCTCTATAGTTAATTTTGAATCATCTTCCAGTATCTTTTGTATTTTTTTTAATCGTTGCAAATCTGTATCAGTTATCTTTTTGCTTCTCATGTAATCAAAATAATGGTCGGCAAATTCATACAGATCGTCATATGTAACATGTAGCCCTCTGTTTATTACATATTCAAGATACGCTTCCGAATTTTGATCTGACAAATTATTAATTATACGAAAAATACATGAATAGCCACCAGAATCCCTAAAAAACAAATTAGCTCCTTTTTTTGTCATTTTATCTAACAGTTCTGTATAATCTTCTTCAAATGGATACCAGCAAAAATAACTAAATATTGTATTTGAGCCAAATTTATTATCAATTAAAGTAACATCAGCTCCCGCATCCAACAACAATTCTATTCGTATTTTCTTTTCTTCAACTTTTTTTATCCAATCACTGAAATACCAACCTCGCATAGGATTATCCTTTACAGTAATAGTACTTATTGCAGCAAGTTCATAAATAGCGGGTGCGCTATAGTCACCAAGATATTCACCAGGTGAGTTAACATTTATTTTTTCCTGTGCGATACGCCGCAGTAATTCAAGAGTCGCAAAACGGGAGAGATACGACCCAACAGTTTGTTTTGGGTTAAACCGTCTTCTATCATCAGGATAAGTCCCCTCTATACTGTCTTCAAATGCGACTTTTCTGTTTTTTAAATAAAAATCTAGAAGGTTTTCTATCCCTGTCGACTTTTCGTCATTATTCAAATATTTCTGGCAAATGTCAAAAAGTAGCGGATAATCCGGCTTTAAATAATCAATACGTCCGTCTGAGCCTTCCTGAAGTATCTCAAGACATTTTGCATAGTCGTTATTCAGATAAGCTTCTAACAATGATTTATCTAACAATAATTCAGCTTCACTTTTTTCTTTCTTCTCTTGCACAACAACAGGCGTTTGAACATTTTCCGCCTTGTTATCTTTACTGTCGATTTTTTGAGGGTTTTTGTCTTGTTTAGAACAATTTGACAATAAACTTACAAGCAGTAACAAAATTATTATTTTATTCATATTTAATCACCCATAGAGTTCTTAAAGTAGTGATATCTTTGAACTGACCATCAGAAAAGCCTCTGTATTGTTCTCGATAATCCAATGAAACTGAGTCATCTGCACCCATAATTATACCATCGAGTACGCCAAAATGCTGATCATATGGTTTTGGACCTGTACTAAATTCAGCAATGATAAAAACCCCTTTAGTATCAGAATTTAAAGATTTTAATTCATTAGCAAAATCTTTATCTATTATATCTATTTTAACATTTTTACCAGACATATCTTTTATAATATTTTCAACTAAATCCTTATTTAGTTTCACGTCTGTCCCACCTCTAGTATTTGATGTAATTTCAAAATTATTTGATATATTTCCTGCAAGAGGATTTAAATACTTTTCCACATCAGCTTTAGAACGTATTATTGCATTTTTTGGCGCTCCAGACGATTTACCATTATCTGTACGCATTGATAATCCAACAGATGCGGCTGCCATATATAAGCAACCGTATAAACCTATGGTGTTTCTTTTTTTACCAGCTGCATCATCATAACTCGGTGTCCCGCCTAAAGATTCGTTTTTATAAAGAGGATCAGATTGCATGTATAACAAAGCGGGTGTATTAATAACCCTGCCATCCGCATCTCTTAACACTATCGGATTATTCCCCGCATAGTGGTAGACGTGCAGGTTCACGACGTTAAACACCCCGCCCATTCCGGGCAGATTTCCGTTTCTTTTTCGCGCCTCGTCGTCGACGGGCGCGGAGGGTATGTAGTCCCCCATGGCGGGATCCGTGGATATCCACCTGCTCGTCCTAGGATCCAGATATCTGGCTCCGTAGTAGTAGTAGCCCGTCTCCTCGTCCAGTTCCTTGCCCGTAAACCGGTACGGCAGAGCCCCTTCCGCCAGGTCGTACTTGTGCTCCACCCATATCTCCCCGTACGGCGTGTACTCTATCCTCTCGTGCAAAT
>NZ_BDHD01000015.1:0-27604 GCF_054786075.1 Treponema sp. R6D11
TCCGACCCTTTGGGGGTTTGCGAGAAATGCGGTAATCATTCCAGACTGGGCTGGCAGCAAAGGCTGAAAATTACCGTAGATGAGGGGAGTTTTAGCGAGTTCGATTCAGGAATGAAGTCGGGTAATCCGATTGACTTCCCCGAATACGAAGATAAAATCAGTGAATTGCAGAAAAAATGCGATACAGGCGAGGCTGTCGTTACTGGGCGTTGTACCATAAAAGGGTATCCTTGCGTGATCGGCATAATGGACAGCCGTTTTATGATGGCAAGTATGGGCAGTGTTGTAGGCGAAAAAATTACAAGGGCGATTGAATATGGCACAACAAATAAATTGCCCGTGATTATTTTTTCAGCGTCGGGCGGAGCGCGTATGCAGGAAGGGATTATCTCCCTTATGCAGATGGCGAAAACATCGGGCGCGGTGGCAAGGCATACGGAAGCCGGCGGACTTTACATTTCCGTTATTACAGACCCAACCACAGGCGGCGTTACGGCATCTTTCGCCATGTTAGGCGACATTATTATTGCCGAGCCTGGGGTTACTCTTGGTTTTGCCGGAAAGAGAGTCATACAGGACACTATCGGAGCGGTATTGCCGGACAGATTCCAAACTTCCGAGTTTGTTTTTGAACACGGATTTATCGACGCTGTTATCCACCGCAAAGATATGCCGCAAGAACTTGCGCATATTATCAGATTACACGGCTACAAAGGAGGAAAGTAATGGCTTTGAATATGCAACAAAAACTGGACCTTCTTAAAAATCTTGGTCGTCCCACTATTAACGACTACATTCCGCTGGTTTTTAATGATTTTATAGAGTTCCACGGCGACCGCTATTTTAGCGACGATCCTGCCGTATTAAGCGGTATTTGCTTGTTAGGTGATATTCCCGTTACCGTAATTTCTCAGGTAAGGGCGAAAGATATTGAGACTTTGCAAAAGATTAACTTTTCCATGCCTCACCCAGAAGGATACAGAAAATCTCTGCGTCTTGCAAAGCAGGCGGAAAAATTTAAACGCCCTATTATTTGTTTTATTGACACTCCCGGAGCTTACTGCGGCGTAGGTGCGGAAGAACGTGGGCAGGGCGAAGCTATCGCCCGCAGTCTTCATGACTTTATGATGCTTAAAACTCCTGTTGTTTCAGTCGTTCTTGGCGAAGGCGGATCGGGCGGAGCGTTAGCTCTTGGAGTTTGCGACCATCTTGCCATGCTTGAAAACGCTCTTTATTCGGTAATTTCGCCGAAAGGGTTCGCCTCAATTTTATGGAAAGACGGTTCAAGGGAAAGGGAAGCCGCAGAACTAATGAAGATTACGGCGGAAGACTTAAAACGTTTTGGAGTCTGCGATACAATTATAGGGGAGCCTGACGGCGGAGCGGCGAAAGACATCAGTCTTACGGCGAAAAACATTAAAGCGTTCCTTGTAGAAACCGTGAATAAATTAATTAAGGAAGACTTTAAGGGATTGCCCGAAAAACGGTATCAGAAATTCCGCAAGATTGGCGTGTTTACGGAATAAAGTAGTTAGTGGTTAGTAGGTAGTGGATAGTTTTTGTTGTTAGTAAGCTAAGAGTATTGGCAACAAGATCAGTTTACTAACAATAACACTAATTACTATCCACTAACTACTATCCGCTAAAGTTCGTGGTTAAAGAAGGAGCGGTGAATATGCATTTAGAGATTGAAAAAGCTTTGCTTCTAATAATTGACGTACAGAATGATTTCTGTCCGGGCGGCGCGTTGGCGGTGAACGACGGAGACGCTGTTGTTTCTCCGCTTAACGCTATTTCACGCTCTCTTGCCGAAAAAGGCGGTCGAGTCGCCGCCACTCAGGACTGGCATGGGGCGGGGCATATCTCTTTTGCATCATCGCATAACGGCAAAAAGCCTGGCGACATTATCGACACGCCCCTTGTTAAAGGACAGGTTCTCTGGACAGACCACTGCGTTCAGGGAACAAAGGGAGCCGATTTTCACAAAGACCTTGACGTAAAACCGATTTCTCTAATTCTCCGCAAGGGTTTTAATAAAGACATTGATTCTTATTCGGCGTTTTTTGAAAATGATAGAAAAACCAAAACAGGGCTTGAAAGCTACCTGCGAGGGCTTGGCATAGAAACAGTTATCATGGGCGGCATTGCCACCGATTATTGCGTGTTTTTCAGCGCTATGGATTGTAAAACTCTTGGGTTCGATACAATTATAGCCGAGGATGCGGTGCGTGGGGTCGGCTTCCCTGAAGGCTCCGTAGAAAAAGCAGTAACAAGCATGAAGAACGCAGGGGTTAAATTTATCTCTTCCAAAGAAATCATTAATAGCTTAAAATAAAAATAACTATGACGGATAATTCCGCGGCGGATAACTCCGCACTTTTCACAGATTTTTATTCCCTTACAATGGCTCAAGGTTACTGGAAAAATAACCGTGATGAAAATGTCGTATTCGAGATGTTTTTCCGTCATCAGCCGTTTTCAGGCGGTTACTCAATTTTTGCGGGGCTTGGCGTTCTGCTAGAAAAACTTGTCAATTTTAAGTTTTCAGAAGATGACATTGCCTATCTTAAAAGTTTGGGTATTTTTGAAAACGGTTTTACCGATTACCTTAAAACTTTTTGTTTTAACGGAACTCTTTGGGCAATGGACGAGGGAACCGTTGTTTTTCCGCAAGAACCGTTAATACGGGCGGAAGGCAGTCTTATTGAATGTCAGATAATCGAAGGGCTAATTTTGAATATTATAAATTTTCAAAGTTTAATCGCTACAAAGACCCGCCGAATCTGGCTCGCTTCCGGTAAAGGGCAAATAATGGAGTTCGGTCTTCGCAGGGCACAGGGACCTGACGGGGCAATTTCCGCTTCACGTGCGGCGTACATTGGTGGCGCTCAGGGAACAAGCAATACGTTAGCAGGAAAAATTTACGGGATTCCCGTAATGGGAACAATGGCTCACTCGTGGGTAATGTCATTCGATAACGAAGAAGACGCTTTTGACGCCTACGCCGCACTGTACCCCGACAGATCAATTTTTTTAATCGACACTTATGACACATTAAAAAGCGGCATTATTAACGCAATAAAATCGGGGAAAAAACTTACCGCTAAAGGAAAAAATTTTGGAGTGCGTCTTGATTCTGGTGACATTCAGTATCTTTCAACGGAAGTAAGGCGGCAGCTTGACGGCGCGGGACTTAAAAATGCTTTTATTACGGTCTCTAATGATCTTGACGAGAATATAATCGAAACGCTTGTGAAGGACGGCGCGCCAGTGAACAGTTGGGGGGTGGGTACAAAACTTGTAACAGGCGATAACGCCGCCGCCTTTACCGGAGTGTACAAACTTGCCGCCCTGCGAGGAAAAGAGGGCACTACGCCTGTTATGAAATTTTCAGATAATCCCGAAAAGACGACAAACCCAGGCATAAAACAAGTTTGGCGAATCAGGGATAAAACAGGGGCGGCAATAGCGGACGTGTTAAGCATAGACGAAGACGGCGATGAAATAAAAAACGGACAGAGTTATTCGTTTTGGCATCCTTCAGCGGATTACCGCCATTTTGTACACACAGTCGAAGGAAGCGCAACGGCGATGTTAAAAAAACGCATAGAAAACGGCGTTTTGACAGCGGAACAACCTTCGCTTGTGGAAGTTAAAGCCTATGCCGCCGCAGATCTTGAAAGTTTTGACTCAACATACAAAAGGCTGTTGAATCCTCATGTTTATAAAGTGTCGATTACCGATAAATTACGCTCCCTTAAACTGGACTTGATACAGAAACTGCAATAATAATTAAGGCTCAGTAGGACCATTTCTAAGTTTTTCAAACGCTTTTTTAGCTTGATAATTCCTGTCAAAAAGCAAGGGATAATCTGTCCTTCCCGATACAGGATGACCGTTAAGCCAGCTATGACCGTCGTCAATACCCCATATCAGTACCATGTCAAGTTTTCCCTCTTTATATTTTTGTTCAAACATATTAAAGAAATCAAGGTAATTATTAGCAAGATCTGTCAAACGTGTATTAAGTAAACTGTTGTCAATAGTTGTAGCATTGCCTTCGCCTTCAGCGTTACTAAAAACAGAAAAATCCAATTCGCAAACCTGAATAATTATGTTTTTACCGGGCTTTATTTCTTTTGCGGCAAACCTGTCAATACCTGCGCTTATTTGCTCTACAGGATGATCGTAAAGCCTGAAATGTCCCTGGAAACCAACGCCGTCAAAAGGAGCGTTTTTTAAAATTAAATAATTAACTAAATCTTCAAATGCGTCTATTTTACTTTTTTGACCCTCAACTGCGTCAGGGAATCTTCTTTCAATGCCAACGTCTGTTATAAAAAGTTTAACATTTTCCCCGCCGTATTTATCCGCATATTTACGCGCCCACTCAAAAGCTTTTACGACATATTCATAACGATTTATTCCGGTAAGCCCGGCGGCTTCCATTATTTTTGTGTAGTTGGAATCAGTACGCGCTCCGCCGTTAGTAAAAGTTGATTGATCTACAACTTCATTGCATACGTCCCAAGAATCAATCGTGCCGCCAAAATGTTCAAATACGGCTTTTATGTGTTTTTCCATATTTTCATAGAGTTTTGCTTTCCTTTCCGCTCCAGATAAAGATGTAGATGGGAAAAACCATGAAGGCGTTTGAGAGTGCCATATAAGCACATGCCCGCGGATTCTTTTATTCATCGCTTTAGCATAACTAACGAGCTTATCGGCATTTGTCATTCTTCCATAAGCGGCGCTTGCAGATGAAGGCATAATATTCGCAGGTTTCATTTCATTTTCCGCTACCACTACGTTAAAATGTTTAAGCAACGGATATTGTGGATTACTTGTATCAAGCGCATTGTTATTTGAACTGTTGCTGGTATTTGCTCCCGGAACAGCGACTCCAAGCGGGAAAGACCATGCCGTATAAAGTTTTTCTCCAGTAGTTTCCGCAGGCCAGTTCCAAATATTTTCACTTTCAGTTGCCGGAGGCCATATTGGGCTTTCACTTGCCTGTTTTGTTTCAGGATCAGGCTCAGATGCCGATTTACAGCCGCTTAATCCGAACATTAAAATTATTAATACAAAAACAACAGTTTTCTTTATCATAGTTACCCTCCATAAAGAACATTAGAGAGTATTATATCATGGAAATCAAAAAAAAACAATTTATATGTAGTTTTTTCGCCAAAAAGTCGTCTTTTTATGCTATAATAATATTATGAACAACATACAAATTAAATTTGTCAACACCCAAAAAACTGTAACCTGTCCTTACAGCACACTTGCTTCAACTCTTATTGAGCACTTCGACCTTCCGCCTGAAAAAATAGCGGCAATCAGGGAAAATAACGAAATTCGCCCGGTTGGAACGACTTTTCTTGCAAATGCGTCGGTTGAGCCTGTCCTTATCGACTCCCATGAAGGCGTCGTTATTTATCGCCGTACCCTTTCTTTTGTCCTTGCGATTGCGGCGCAGAAAGTATTTCCAAATAACGGCGTTTATGTTGGGCATTCGCTTGGAAACAGTTATTACTATACGTTAAGCTCAGGCGACAAGCCTAAAGAAAGCGATGTTAAAGAGCTTGAAAATGAAATGCGAAAAATTATAAAAGAAAATCTTCCTATAACATTTAAATATCTTTCTTATGAAGAAGCGTTACAGTTATTAAAAGATAATAAACAAACAGACACGTTGCTTCTTTTGGAACACAGAAGCTCTGCGCTTATCAAGGTAAACGAATGTAAAGATTACATGGATATTTATATTCAGCCGCTTCTTCCGAAAACCGGATTCCTTAGCGCTTTTGAACTTATGCCGTATCAGGACGGTTTTTTATTGCGTTTCCCCGGCACAGGCAAAGGAAATGTAATAGAACCTTTTATCGATGAGCCTCAGCTCTTTAAAGTTTATAATGATTATAAAAAATGGGGAAAGATTATCGGCGTGCGCGTTGTAGGGGAATTAAATGCGCGTATTACCAACAGGAATTTTCAGGAGTATATCAGAATAGCGGAAACGCATCAGGAAAGAAAACTTGGGGACATAGCGCGTCTTATTTGCGATCATCGTGAAAATATCAAAACGATTCTTATTGCCGGTCCTTCAAGCTCTGGAAAAACAACAAGCGCTAAGCGTTTGGAAATTGAGTTAATGGTTTCAGGTATAAAGCCAATCGCCATTAGCCTTGACGATTATTACAGGGGAACGGCTGATACTCCAAAAGATGAAAATGGCGAACCTGATTACGAATGTTTGGAAGCTCTGGACGTGCCTTTCCTTAATGAACAATTGCAAGCTCTCTACCGAGGCGAAGAAGTAACCCTGCCTGTTTATGATTTTAAAACAGGCACTCGCAGGGAAACAGGCGGCAGAAAAATAAAACTGGGAAGTAACAGCGTTTTAATTGTCGAGGGTATTCACGGACTTAATGACGCGCTAACTTACAGTATTGACAGAAAAACAAAGTTTAAAATTTATATATCGGCGCTAACGCAATTAAATCTTGACGATCATAACCGTATTCCTACAAGCGACAACAGGCTTTTAAGGCGTATGGTTCGCGATTCCCAATTTAGGAGCATGCAGGCGGCTGGTACAATCAGAATGTGGCCCAAGGTGCAGGCAGGAGAGCGCAAACATATTTTCCCCTTCCAAGGATCTGCCGACGCGACATTTAATTCCGCGCTTGACTACGAGCTTTCAGTTTTAAAATACTACGCTGACCCGCTATTACGTGTAATTAAACCGGGTATGAAAGAATATGCCGAAGCGGTAAGACTGCTTGCCTTCCTAGAAAACTTTATCCCCATTCCGCCCCAACATGTGCCAGGAACAAGTATCCTGCGCGAGTTTATAGGCGGAAGCGAGTTTAAGTATTAAAGCCCCAAGGCGATACAAACTCTACTTTTAAAATCTTTTTCGGTTATTTTATCTTTAAGGTAATCTGTGATTAGTTGTTGAATAACGGGCGGAAAACTGTCCCAGTAACGTTTTGTCCATGCGCCCATTTCTTCGCGAAGTTTTTGGTCTACCGATTCTTTCATTTCGCCGTGGGAGAAAGAGATAAATTGTTCTATCATGGAAAGTAGCACGTCGGGCGGTAATCCGCTGCCTTTGCCCGCTCCTTTTTTTCCGGTACTGTCAGGCAGCCATGCGTTGCACAATTCTTCTCTCTGTTTTTCGTTAAGCTCAGGGGCGTGTTCCTTTAGTATGTTTTTAATCATATCCTGAACGGACTTTTTCATACCTTCAAGACTGCCGCCAATTCCAGCGTTTATTTTTTCGGTTATTTCTTTGGTCATTCTTTGCGGGTCGGGTATATTGCCCACCGAGTTAAAAAGCGTTAAATCTCGTCTGCGGCGTGTAATTGCTTCTGTCAGCGCTTCTATCGTAGCGGCATCGCTTTTATTGAGAATATAATCTAACGCTTGTAACAGTCCAGGATCTGTCATGGGACAGTTTAGACTTTCTTGGTGATAAAGTCGCTTTTAAGACACCTTGTACAGATTTTAAGTTTTGCTGTAGTGCCGCCTAACTCGGTCTTTACGTTTACCAGATTGGGTTTCCATGTTCTTCGGGTGCGGTTCTTGGCATGGCTTACTTTATTGCCGGTGACTGTATGTTTTCCGCAAATATCACAAGTCCGTGACATATTATCCTTCCTTAAAAAAGCCCTTGTAGGGGCAGATACCCAAAATATACCAAAAACCCAAAATAATGTAAACCCCTAATCCCCGACACGAATCGAGTTAAACCATGCGTTTGTGTACAATTCCAGGGACTCGCCTAAATCCTCTACAAGCTGGGTGTGGAGCAGGTCAGCCTCTGAATACATGGAAGTGCCCTTTTTATGCTCGCGCGCCGGGATATTTACAGTGGCGGGAAGCCCGAAACTGTCTACAAATTCGGCGTAAATTTCCGGTCTGTGGATAAAGTCGATAAATTTATGGGCAAGATTGATGTTTCTTGCTCCCTTTAAAATGCACATATTGTCTATATAGGACGGACCGCCTTCTTTGGGGATAAAAAAGACTGTCGAATCCATTAAATTTGAGCCTGAGGCTTCTTCAAAGACGGCTTCGGGGAAGGCGTGGACAACCCAAAAGTCTCCGTTCGCGTACCCCTTGGCGAAGGATTCTGCGTCGAATTTTACAAGATTGGGCTTCCATAAATTGTTTACAAGATCTTTTGCCGCGTCCACTTGAGCCGGATTTGTCGAATTAACGGAGTACCCAAGAAAAGCCAAAGCGCCGCCCAATACTTCCCTCATGTCGTCTAACATTGTCATGCGTCCTTTTAAGTCTTCTCTTGCGAAGATTGACCAGCTTTCTTCATAGTCGGGAACTTTTGACGTGTTGACGATAATGCCGCCCGCGCCGTAAAAATAAGGAACTGAATATTCCATGTCCGGGTCGTAACTTGCTATTTTAAGCACTTTCGGATCGATATTTTTAAGATTAAATAATTTTGAATGATCTAATTTTTCCAACATTTCCTGTCGGATCATTATAGGAACATAATCTTTGGAAGGAAATACTACGTCATAACCGCCGCGTTTGCCCTTGTTCGCCCTTAACTTGGCGTACATATCTTCGTTAGACGCAAATTCATCGTAAATAACTCTGCAATTGTATTCGCTTTCAAATTTTTCTATTACAGATTCAGGTGTGTAATATGTCCAGTTGTAAATATACAATTTTTCTTTTGAATTACATGATAAAATGGTTGGCAACAACGCCGCCAACACCGAAAGATACAGGATACTTTTTTTCCCCATCATCACCTCCTATTTAACAAACCCTGTCATTTCTGACAGGGTTTGAAGAATTAAATCTATGGTGTCCCACAGGGGCAGCGTTACTCGCCGGCTCTTATGGAATTAAACCATGCGTCATTGTAGAGGTCTAAATCGGAACCAAGATCAAACTTGATTTCCGTATTTAACAGATCCTCCGCCTCGTACATCGAAGCCTCTTTTTTAAACTTGCGCGCGGGTACGTTTGCCGTTGCCGGAAAACCAAATTCATCAGTAAATTCGGCGTAAATTTCCGGTCTGTGAATGAAGTCGATAAATTGATGAGCAAGTTTTATGTTTTTTGATCCCTTCAAAATACACATACTGTCGATATATGCGGGACCGCCTTCTTTTGGATAAAAGAAAACAGTATTTGCCAGCATATTTTCATCTTCGGCAATTTCTTCAAATACTACTTCGGGATACCCCTGAACAACCCAGAACTCTCCATTGGCAAAACCTTTGCCGAAAGCGTCGGCGTCGAATTTTACAAGGTTTGGCTTCCATGAATTGTTGATAAGGTCTCTTGCTTTAGCTATCTGATCTTTGTTAGTTGTGTTAACCGAATAGCCGTAAAAGGCAAGGGCGTCGCCCATTACTTCGCGCATATCGTCTAACATTGTCATGCGTCCGCGAAGGTCTTCTCTTGCGAAGATTGACCAGCTTTTTTCATAATTGGGAACTTTTTCTTTGTTTACGCATACGCCCGCCGCTCCAAAGTAATAAGGAACAGAATATTCCATATTTGAATCGTATATTGCAAATTTAAGAACAACGGGGTCTACATTTGAAAGGTTCGGTATTAACGATTTATCTATTTTTTCAAGCATACCTTGCTTGATCATTATTGATGTGTAATCCGCCGACGGGAAAACAATATCGTAGCCGCTTCCTCCCGATTTAAGTTTTGCGTACATGTCCTCGTTAGACGCAAATTCGTCATAAATTACCCTGACATTGTACTCTTTTTCAAACTTTTCAATTACGGAATCCGGCGTGTAATACGTCCAGTTGTAAATGTAAAGTTTTTGCTTTTTCTCGCAGCTTCCCGTCAACAAAACAATCAGACTCAATATACATACTGCCGCTATTCTTAGTGCGGCGCTTTTTTCTTGTTTCGAACGTAAGCCTCCTTGAGTCTGATTAGAGACCGTGTCCGAAATGGGTAGTTCCTTCTTTTCCTCCATAAAATCCTCCATAAAAAATATTTTTTTAAGTCTCAACGAGACTTATTTACTCATTTGGCGGCAATGTACTTTAAGAATTTTCTAAGCATAACGCAGAGAAGTACAGTGCCAAGAATCATTGCGACGGAAAGCGCGCTTATCAGCGGAGTAATGCCGCCCTTTCTTGTAATGGCGGAATAAATAAAAATAGGCAAAGTGGAAGAGCCGGGACCGGCTACAAAGAATGTGATAACAAAGTCTTCCAGCGACAGCGTTATAGCGGTAAGAAGACCGGAAATAATGCCCGGCATACAGATTGGAAGAGTTACTTTAAAAAGCGTTTCTTTTTCGCTTGCTCCAAGATCGGCGGCGGCTTCTATTATTGAAAAATCAAATTCATCAAGACGTGCCATGACCATTAAAAATACAAAGGGCAGATTAAATGTAGTGTGCGCTACAAAAATTGTAAAAAGCCCAAGAGGGATACCAATGCCTGCAAAGAAGATTGAAAGCGAAACGCCGATGATGATTTCAGGCAGAATCATGGGTAAGAAGGAAATGGTCTGAACATAGCCGCGCATTTTAAACCTGTACCAATTAATTCCGATAGCGCCGACTGTCCCGATAATTGTCGCCGTAGCCGCCGAAGATACGGCGATGATAAGGCTGTTCCTTAAAGCCCGCCACAATTCACGAGAACTTAAAAGCCTTTCGTACCAACGCAGTGAAAATCCAGTCCAATTCATGCCTGTGGAACTGTTAAAAGAGTAAACTACAAGCACAACAAGCGGCAAAAAAAGAAAAATAATAGTGCCTATAAAAACAGTTTGCGACATTGAAAAACGCTGTCTATACGCGCGTTTTGCGTGTCTTGCCGCCTCCCCAAGATTTTTATGCGGTTTTAAAGAGGTGATAATTTTAGCCGCTATGCTTTGACCCATTATACCCCCTCCGCTATGGTTTTAAGTTTTTTATTTTCTGTTCTTTTTGCCGCGTCCCTTTTCTGCATATACATCATCAACACAACGCCTACTGTGGTTACCACAGTTAACACCATGGAAATAGCGGCGGCGCGGGGCCAGTTACGCGATTTTAAAAGTTGGTCGGCGATTATGTTTCCAAGCATATATGAATCCATGCCGCCTACAAGAAGCGGAACGGCATAAGCGCCGAAAATGGGGATAAATGTAAAAAGTACGGCGGTAAAAATGCCACCGCGAATATTTGGAAGCAGTATCGTTATCATCGATACAAGTTTATTAGCGCCAAGATCGCGCGCCGCTTCCAGTAACGAAAAGTCGAATTTATCTATGGTAGAGAATAAAGGCAGAATAGCGTAGGGCAGATACATGTAAACAAGAACAAGGATTACGGCTTTTTGGTTGTAAAGGAACGGAATATAATCCTTAACTATTCCGATGCGGGTAAGCATTTCATTAAGGAAGCCGTTATTTCCAAGAATAGTCATCCATGCGAATACCCTGATAAGAAAGTTTGTCCAAAAGGGGATAATTATAAGCAACAGCAGTAAAGTTTGATTTTTACTTCTTGCCATGAAGTAACCGCACGGAAGAGCGATTAAAATAGTAATTACTGTCGCTATTAATGAAGTTATTATCGTGCGCAAAGTTATGCTTAAAAAAACAGAGTCGCCAAGATAGTGATAGGCTTCAAGCGAGAAATTATTTTCTACTCCGCCGTAAAGCCCTTTTTTTAAGAAACTGTAAATTATGATAATGATAATCGGCGCTAGGAAAAAGAGAGTGAACCAAACAGCCATTGGAGCGGAGTAGAGAGGACCGTAATTCTTTTTGGCTTTAAGGTTCAACTTTTAACCTCGACAATGTAGCCGTCGACGGCGCTCCATGAAAGGAAGACTGAATCTTTCCAGCGGATATCAGGTCCTTCGTCAGAATAATTAGCGTGTTGTTTTATTACTCGGATAAGAGTTTTGTCCTGCACATTGACATAGAACTTTGTCTGAAAACCCGAATAAATAGGTTCGTCTACCAACCCTTGAAAATGATTTATATAGGGACGTTTAGTAGTGGGCATTTCTTTGGTGATGGCGATTTTTTCGGGTCTTATGGTAAAACTTACATGCTGTCCTACTTTTACTTCGTCTAAATCGGTTACTTTAATTTTGCCTAACTCGGGGATTTCCACTTCCGCAAGATATTCCATTTCATCGCTGTTCTCGTCTAGTTTTACTTTTTCTACGCTTGTAATTACGCCGTCAAACAGATTGGTCTCTCCGATAAAACGGGCTACAAAATCTTTAGATGGGCTTTCGTAAATTTCATGGGGCGTACCTATTTGTAAAATATCGCCTAAATTCATAACAGCAAGACGATCGGAAACAGAAAGCGCTTCCTGTTGATCGTGCGTTACATAAATAAATGTTATGCCGATTTCATCGTGGATACGGTCAAGTTCTATGAGCATATGCTGCCGCAGTTTTGCGTCAAGGGCGGAAAGAGGCTCGTCAAGCAGCAGAACGCGCGGCTCATTGATAAGAGCGCGGGCTATAGCGACCCTTTGCTTTTGTCCGCCCGATAACTGGTTGGGTTTTTTATCCGCGTGTCCTTCAAGACGGACAAGATTTAAATATTGTTCGACTTTTGTTTTTATTTGCGCTTCTGAAAGTTTTTTTAGGCGGGGCGAGAAAGCGACGTTTTCATAAACTGTCAGGTGGGGAAACAGAGCGTAATTTTGAAATACCGTATTTGTATGGCGCTTGTTTGGAGGAAGCGAAAGCACATTGTTACCATCAAGGGTAAGAGTCCCTTCATCAGGATGTTCAAAACCGGCAATTATGCGCAACAACGTAGTTTTTCCGCATCCCGACGGTCCCAGCAAGGAGAAAAATTCTCCCTTATTAATTTCCAGGCTCACATTTTTGAGCACTTCGAAATCACCAAAGGATTTGCTAATCCCGTTGATGACAACATTGCTACCTATCAATATATTCCTTCCAGCCTCCCTTCAGGAGCAATGCGCCGGGCTTCACGGCGCGGCATCTTCCCGAGCCGTCCAGATGTTTCGTCTACTTGAACAATGAGGATTTTTTAAAAACTTGTCAATAGGGTTTTAAGAGAATAATTTAAAAATTTTTAACCGCGAACCACACAAAAAATGGGAGAATTTTCCTAGCGTCCCTGCTTAGCTATAATCTGTTTATCCGACAATAACTGCTTATCTCCCGGAAATTCCGTCAGCCCCTCATTCAGAATCTTCTCCGCCTCGGTATAATTTTTCTTGTTCCATTCAGCCGCAAAGCGGTTATGATAATCCGCTATAAGGTTGGCTTTGTATGTCCGTAAAGATTGTTCCAATTCTCTATTTGGTCCATATTTGGAAATAGCGTTCTCCAAGTAGCGAATAGCCGCCCGCCAATCCTTGCCGGGAGCCGCGCACAGAGATGCCGCTATTTTTTGAATAGTGTAAGTAAATAATTCAGACGCTCTTTTTTCCGCTAATCTTCCGCTTGTACGCGCCTGCTCAATGGCGGAGACTACGTCTTTTCCCTCATCTGGCGTTTTAAAATTGTTCACTCTGTTAAAAAGTTCAGCGTCAACAATTAACATATCAAATTGAATGTAGTCGGCTTCAGGTATAAATGATTTTTGGTTTTCCAAAAAAGTACGCGCGTCTTGAATTTTCTTTTCTCTAATGTATCTTGATATTTTGTTGTTTACAGCGGCTAAAAGAAACTCCTGCCACCTGTTTGAGTCAGGATAAACCGAAGAAGCAAAAACAGCCCAGCGGAGACCTTCTTCTTCTTTGCCGTTTTGTAAAAGAGAAGCGCCGTAATTTAATAATCTGTCCATAAGGTCTTTTCTTGGGTCGGCGAATAAAAAATCAGATGTTGATACTTCAGCTGTTTTTGAATACGAGTTTCCCAAAAGCAACGCGGCGCGGTCAACAGCAAGAGGAACAGAAGCGGAAAAATTATTCGCCCTTTCAAGATCGCCGATTCTGTTATTCAAAATTAAAGAGATAAGTTCTATCTGGCTGATTGTCTGGCGGTCGCGGTAATTCTGTGGCGGCACATACGCGAACCCTGTGGTCTTTCCGCTTGAGTCGTGGAACTCCTTACGGTTTCCGGGATCAAATCCGTACGGGTTTGTCGTTTCGACGTCAAAATTTTGTCCGTTTATATAAACCATCGCAAAGGCGTGATCTTTTGTCATAACTCCGCTTGCGTTAAGCCCTGCGGCTTTACAAAGAATGATATAAAAAACGGCTGAGGAGACGCAGTTGTATCTTCCGTTGGAAAGAAGGGTGTCCAATCTTGTTTGGTAAAGATAATAAGTTTTTAATATGTCTTTATGCATATAGTTCAGGATAAATTCGGCTTTTTCCTTTTCGGAAAAGTCAGAATTTATAGCCGCGTTTAATTTTAAAACAATAGCTTTTAATTTACTCATCGCCGAAAAGTTGGTATCCCCTGACGCCCAAAGGCTGATTTCCGCCAGATCTGTCCATGAATAGCCTGACTGTAAGCCCAAACGGTAATAATCAAGGGCTTTTGCCTCCGGTTCAATTCGCGGAAAGGCGTTTTGCGCGTGAATTTCCACGGGAAAACCGATAATTAACGCAAAAATAAGGAATAACATAATTGACGATTTTAAGTTCACAATTTATTATATTATAGATAATAAAATAAAAAGTGAACCATTTTGAAAAAAATGTTGGAGGAATAATGGCTGGTTTAGATGCTGATTTAATTATCATTGGAGCGGGTCCTGCGGGGCTTGCCGCCGCCCAGTACGGGGCAAGGGCAAACTTGAAGGTTCTTGTTATTGAACAAATGAGTCCCGGCGGACAGATTCTGGTTATTGATCGATTGGAAAATTACCCTGGTGTTACAGAGCATATTTCAGGTTATGAATTTTCGCTTGCCATGTACAAACAGGCTGAATCTTTTGGAGCGTCTTTTCTTACGGAAACTGTAACTGGTATAAAAAAAACCGGTCATTTTACCGTAGAGCTTGCGAGCGGGAAAACGCTTACTTCTTTTGCGGTAATTCTTGCGACAGGTTCAACGCCCGGTTTGCTTGGCGTTCCAGGCGAAAAAGAATTTGCGGGAAAAGGCGTTTCTTACTGCGCTACCTGCGACGGTCCTTTTTTTAAGAACAAAAAAATGTTTGTTGTCGGCGGAGGAGACGCCGCTTGTGAAGAGGCGCGTTACCTTTCAAATTTAACGGAAAAGGTTGTGTTAATTCACAGACGGGACAGTTTCCGCGCCCAAAAAACTCTTGCCGAAAGGACGATAAAAAATCCTAAAATTGAAGTGCGTTTTAATACTGTAATTAAAGAAATTAAGGGCGCTGATAAAGTAAAATCTGTTGTTTTAGAAAACAACAAGACGGGCAAAACCACCGAAGAAGATACGGATGTCGTATTTATTTTTGTAGGTACTGTTCCGCAGTCTTCGCTTGCGCGTTCTTTAGGCGCGACACTTGACGAAGGCGGCTGTGTAGTTACCAATCAAAAAATGGAAACTAATGTTCATGGTTTTTACGCCATTGGCGATATAAGATCAGACGTTTTCCGGCAAGTTGTAACAGCCGCCGCCGATGGCGCTATTGCCGCTCATCATGCATCAGACTATATTGATGAAGCAAAAAGTTAAAAATAAATCGCAGGATTTTGTTTTTTTCCTGTGTATATTTTTATTTTTAAGTTCGCATTCTCTTTTTTCTCTTAGTTTTAATGATTCTGGAACTCCTACGGATCTTGCCGCCGCCATTGAAAACGCCATGACGGACGAGCAGGCTCTTGCGCAAGTTTTTATGCTTGGTTGGGTTGGTGAAGAACCTTCGCCGTTAATTATGGATTGGATTCGTCAAAGAAATATCGGCGGGGTAAAGATTTTCGGATGGAATACGGCAAATACGCATAAGTTAGCTGAAACCGTAGGAATTTTACAGGGAGCCAGTTTAAACGGCGCTTTTAACATACCGCTTCTTGTAGCTACGGATCAGGAGGGCGGCTGGATACGCCACATCAAGGGCGATACAAGCGAAACTCCCGGAAATATGGCAATAGGCGCGTCAGGTTATCCCCGCGACGCATATCTGTCAGGTTATTACATAGGCAAGGAATTGGCTCTCCTTGGAGTCAACATGAATTTTGCCCCTACTGTTGATCTTTTTACAAACCGCGATTCAATACTGATAGGTCCAAGGGCTTTTGGAAGCGACCCTGTAAGCGCCGGAATCTTAGGCGCGGCGTTTGTAAAAGGACAGCTTGCCGCCGGAATTATCCCGACGGCAAAACATTATCCAGGTCATGGGGATACAGACCTTGATTCTCATGGAACCCTGCCTAAGATAGAGGTTTCTTTTAATACCCTTTGGGAAAGAGAGCTTGTTCCCTACCGTATGCTCTCCGCGGAAGGGATTCCCGCCGTTATGAGCGGACATCTTGCGTTTCCGTTAACTCAATCGGGAATGGCTCCCGCTTCGCTTTCATCATGGCTTTTACGCGATGTACTGCGCGGCAGAATAGGTTTTAAGGGCGTTGTGGTAACTGATGATTTAATGATGGTAGGCGCAACATCTTTTACAGGCTCTCTTGCGCGTACCGCAAAACAGGCGATTATTGCAGGCAACGATATTATAATGTTTTCAAATACGCCTCTTCTTTTTGATCCTGTGTGGACATTTCTTCTTTCCTCCATGAGAGAGGAAAAAGAATTTCGTCAGTATGTAAGAGCTTCTGCCCGCAGAATTCTGGAATTAAAATTAACTTATATGCGCGGTAACTCAAAAGTTCCGTATATTCCCGATCTAAAAAAAGTAGATAAAGGTCTACATGACCCAGAAGGAACCGCTTATTTTTTAAATCTTGCCGCGCGTAGCGTAACAATAGTAAAACCTGTTCCGTCGGATTCTGTTTTTCCGGTAACAAAAGAAAATGCGGGTCGTGTTCTTTTAGCTGGTAAATTTCCTGAATTTATCAGCTACGGAAGGACGGCGTTTCCAAACGCCACTGTTTATCGTTTTTCCGGCTCTGCGGAAACCGATGATATTCTATACTACGCGCGTAACGCGGATACGGTAATTTTTTGCCTTTCAGACAATTTTGATCTGCGCTTGTTACGCAATTTACAGCAGTTGAATAAAAAAGTGATAGTTCTTTCGATATTAAGTCCCGCTTATCTTGAAAGCGTAAAATGGGTAACAGGCGCTGTAGCCGTGTACAGTTATTCTTCCGAATCTTTTGCCGCCGGTTTTTCGGCGATAACAGGCAGAATCCCCGCGCAGGGTATACTTCCCTATGAGTGATGCTTTTTCATGGCGTAAAATAAAAAAGAGCGATTTTCCGCGTGTTGAAAAACTGCTTATGGACGCGGAAAATAACTATGTCAACGCAAGCGCTAAATTTCTTTTACAAAAAGAAGCAAATGTTTTAATTTGGGTATTGGGCGATAAAAACGGCGGTATTCAGGCGGTAATTCTTAACTGGAAAAATAATATATTGCCTGTTTTATGCGGTTATAGTGGATCTTTAAATGATTTTAATAAAGAATTTTTACTTTCGGCAAAAATACATTCAGTACAGGGACTAAAACAGGAAGTAATGGCTTTGGAAAGGGAAATAACCAAAAACAGGGAACCAAAAGATATAATAGATTACACTCTTATGAGCCTTGACGCTCCTCCAAAGAAAAAAAATACTGCAAATTCTTTAAATATAAAACTAATAACCCCCAAAATGACGGATATTGACGCTATAGCGCCCTTACAAGCGGAATATGAAAAGGAAGAAGTCCTGCCAAAAGGCTCAACTTTCAGCCCCGCGTCAAGCCGTGTTAATACAGCCAATATATTGGCAAAAGGGCAGGTTTTGGCGGCGGAGCTTGACGGCAGGTTTATCGGTAAAATCAATGTTAGCGCGGTCTCTTTTTCAAGGTATCAGGTAGGCGGTGTTTATGTATACCCCGAATTTCGGGGCAGGGGGATAGCCGGCGCAATGGCGTATGAGTTTATTTCCTCGCTTATTTTACAGGGCAGGGGAGTAACCCTTTTTGTCAGAAAATCGAACATTTCCGCCTGTAGGCTATATAAAAGTTTAGGTTTTAAAAATATTAATGATTATTCAATAATATACTATTGAAACATTTTTATATATTATGTATAATGCTTTTAATGGCGTATTTATATGAAACTCATCTTCATACTTCTCCTGTTAGTAAATGCGCTATATCTAGGGGCGCTGACTATATTACCGGTTATCAGGATTTGGGATATTCAGGAATCATGGTAACCGATCATTTTTTTAACGCAAATTGCTCGTTATCTCGCAGGCTTCCTTGGAAGGAATGGGTAAACCGTTTTTGCCAAGGATATGAGGACGCTTACAATGAAGGGTTAAAGCGTAATTTTGATGTTTTTTTCGGTTGGGAAGAAACATTTGACGGCTTTGACGACTACCTTGTTTACGGACTGGATAAAGACTGGCTGATGGATCACCCTGAAGTTCGCTGTTGGACAAGAAGAGAGCAGTATACTACCGTAAAAAATTCCGGGGGCTGTGTTGTTCAAGCCCATCCGTTCAGGCAGAGACACTATATCCCCAAAATAGTCCTTTCCACTGGTTGCGTTGACGCTGTTGAAATTGTAAACGGCGGTCATGATGACGTGTCCTTTGACGCCATTGCCAGTTGCTATGCAAAAAAAATAGGAAAGACTGTTACCGCCGGAACGGACATACATGACGCGTCAGATCTTGAGTATAACGAAATTTTCGGAATATACTCGGATAAAAAATTAAACAATATTTCGGATTATGTAAACATGGTTTTAAATGACGGAATATCAGGTTTAAGAATGAATGAAGACAGGATTAAATATAACGGAACGGAAGACGTAATGTTGCCGGTTGAAATACGAGATATAGACGACAAAATTACAGATAAACATTGGAAGGAATTTATATGACCGAGAAGACTGCCCATATTCCTGAACGTATAAAGGAATTAAGGGAGATTCTTGAAATCAGCGCGATAGACATGGCAAAAGAAGCAGGTATTCCTTTTGATACTTACAGCAAATATGAAAGTGGCGAGTTAGACATACCAATCAGCGCTTTGTATACGATAGCAAGTCACCTTGGAACAAACATTACAGTCCTTCTTACCGGAGAAGAGGCAAGAATGGACAGCGCGGCGGTTTGCAGAAATGGAAGGGGAGTTGAGATTGAACGTTACCCGGGATATGAGTTTTCAAGTCTTGCGTATAATTTTAAACATAGAACAATGGAGCCGTTGCTTGTAACTCTTGATTCGTCAAAACCTGCGGTTGGACAAGTGTCTCATACGGGACAGGAATTTAACTTTGTTATTGAAGGGCAGGTTAAAGTTACGGTAGCGAACACGGAACATATTTTAAACCCGGGCGATTCTGTTTATTTTGACGCGCGTCTTCCGCATGCTCAAAGCGCGGTTAACGGAACAGCGCAATTTTTAACAATAATTCAGGAATAAATTATGAACGAAATACTTTCGCGCTACCTTCCGCGCATAGATTTTGACAGTTACGATGATTTTTACAAAAATTACCGTTGTAATGTGCCTGATAATTTTAATTTTGCCTACGATGTAGTGGACGAATGGGCAAAGTTACAGCCAGAAAAACTTGCCCTGCTTTGGACGGACGATACTCAGGAAATGAAGTCGTTTACCTTTGCGGAAATAAAACGTCTTTCTGATAAAGCCGCAAACGCCCTGCTTTCGTTAGGTATAAAAAAAGGCGATGTAGTAAAGCTTATCTTAAAACAGCGTCCCGGCGTATGGGTGTTAATGTGCGCCCTTTCAAAATTAGGCGCTATCTGCATTCCTGGAACATATCAGCTAACAGCCAAAGATTTGGAATACAGGTGCAATATTGCCGACGTAAAACTTTTAATTACCGTTGACGATAAAGAACTGATGGAAAATATCGCTCTTGCTCGTCCGCACTGTAAAAAGTTGGAAAAAATAGCGGTTATCGGCAAAACAATCCCCGCCGGTTACATCGACATGAGGGCGGAAATTCAAAAATCGTCTGAAAATTTTACAAGGGTTGCGACGGTAACAAAAGACCCAATGCTTATTTATTTTTCTTCCGGTACGGCAGGAATGCCAAAAATGGTGCTTCATAACCACAGCCTGCCACTGGGACATATTGTTACCGCTAAATACTGGCATTGCGTGGAAGACAATTGCGTCCACCTTACTCAGACTGATTCAGGCTGGGCAAAGTTCGCTTGGGGTAAAATTTACGGTCAGTGGCTTTGCGGCGCGGCAATCGGCGTTTATGACACTGAAAAATTTACCCCCAAGGGAATGTTAGACGCTATTATCCGCTTAAAACCGGTAACCTTTTGCGCTCCCGCCACCGTTTTCCGTTATTTAATTAAGGAAGACCTTTCGCACTATGATTTTAGTTTTATTCGCCACACGTCCGTTGCCGGAGAGCCTTTAAGTCCGGAAGTTTATAATAAATTATTGGAACTTACAAAACTTGAAATCCGTGAAGGTTTTGGGCAAAGTGAGACTTCCGTAATGGCGGCTGTTTTTAAATGGCTGCCTGTAAAACCCGGCTCAATGGGAAAACCCGCGCCGCTTTTCGGTCTTAAATTGTTGGAAGAGAACGGAACGGAATGCGACGAAGGTATTGTCGGAAATATGAGTATAACCTGCGCCGGAAAAAATATGTACGAAAGCAAAGATTGTCAGCCTGACAGTATGCCGCCTGTAATAGGCAACTCTGATTTTCCCGGCATTTTCCGAGGTTATTGGAAGGACAAGGAAATAACGGAAAATTGCTGGAATAACGGAACATACAAAACGGGCGATATGGCGTGGAAAGACGACGACGGCTACCTTTGGTTCGTCGGGCGCAATGACGACGTAATCAAATGCTCAGGCTATCGCATTGGTCCTTTTGAAGTTGAAAGCGCGTTAATGGAACACCCGTCAGTGCTTGAGTGCGCCGTCACCGCCGCTCCCGATCCAATGCGCGGTCAGGTAGTGAAGGCGACCATTGTTCTTGCGCGCGGTTATACAGCCTCGGACGAATTAATCCGCGAATTGCAAAATCATGTAAAACATGTAACGGCTCCCTACAAATATCCGCGCATCATTGAATTTGTACCTGAATTGCCAAAAACAATCAGCGGAAAAATTCAGCGTAATATGATACGGAAAAAAGATTTTAAGGATTAAACATATTCATTCGCGATGCTTGCGGCTTTTTCAAAATCGCTGTGAAGCAAATGCATTGCTATATTGTCAATCTGTTCCCTGATAGAAGACGACCACTTTTTTTGTTTAAGCTCCGTTAACGCTTCATTGGCGGCTACTTCATCATAATTCTGGCAGGCTGTTTGAATAACGAGCATTTTTTCAGATAACAATACAAGATCGTTTTTAAAATCTTCCGGTACGACGTCGTCTTTTGGTTTAATTCTGTCAATAATATCGCGTAATATATCCAAAAATACCGGAGTCTCATCTAACATTACCTGTATTTCTTTTGCGCGTCCTGCCATTTCCAGTTTGCGCGCAAAAGCAGATGCTTCTTCTTCTTTCATATTGGCAAGAGCGCTTTTCATCGAGTGGACATCTATAATATATTGCCGAATATCGTCGCTTCTGCGGAATGAATTGGCGAATATTGCTTTTATTCTTGAATAGGAATTTTCAGCATCGCGCGCTAAGATTGCTCTTAATTCAGGCTCAGACGGCGTTACTTCCGTATTTCTTGTAATAGTGTTTGCCTGTTTCCGGGCGGCTTCAACTACTTCAGTTGGGTACTTATCGCGAATAAGTTTGTTAAGAATAGCGTTTAATTGGCGTATATCTATCGGTTTAGAAATAAATCCGTCAAATCCGTTTTCAAGGAATATTTCCGCCTGCCCTGCAATAGCGTTAGCTGTCAACGCTATAATGGGATTCGTATAGCCCATCTCTCTTATAATTTTTGCGGCTTCTATTCCGTCCATTTTCGGCATAAAATGGTCTAAAAATATAATATCAAAGACAGCGCCATTTTTTATTTTTTCGATCATTTCAAAACCGCTTTTGGCTGTTTCTATAGATAAACCGTAAGGAGCCATTAATCCTCTGGCTACATACAGGTTTGTTTCCACGTCGTCAACTATCAAAACCCTACCATAAGGCATATACTCGCATACAATCTGCGTCTTTTTTCCAGTTTTTGACAAGTTAGCGGTATGGAGATTATTGATTTCCTCCGCCATTTCTTTGCCTAATACGCCGTCGCTGTCTATTTTTTGCGGTAAGCGCACGGTAAACTCCGATCCTTTACCGGGTTCGCTTTTTACGTCAATTTGACCGTTCATTAAAAGGACAAGTTGTTTTGTAATACTCATCCCAAGCCCTGTTCCTTCTACTTTACTGTTTACATCAGTATTAAAGCGGGTAAACTCATCATACAATTTAGCAATTTGTTCCGCCGTCATTCCTTGTCCTGTGTCCGCTATGCGGAAAACAAGCGTAACAAGCGATGGGTCTTCTTGATATTCGGCGTTGATTGAAATGGAAATTTCGCCTTCGTCCGTATATTTGAATGCATTGGAAAGCAGATTATTTATGATTTGTTTTATACGCAGCTCGTCGCCTAACAATCTTAAAGGAATATTCTCATCAACATTAAGAGTAAATTTGATGGGTTTGTTTTCGTATAATATAACATTTATATGAATTGTGTCGTTAACCAGACTTGGGAAATCGTAACTGCTGATAGACAATTCCAATTTGCCTGACTCTATTTTGGACATATCCAATATGTTATTTATAATACCAAGCAGTAAATAACCGGAATTATTAATTTTCTCCAGAGCTTCATGAATATCATCGGGAAGTTTTTGATTTTGCAATTGAATTTCTGTTATACCTAGAATCGCGTTCATTGGCGTGCGTATTTCATGACTCATTTTAGCCAGAAAGTTACTTTTTGCGTTGTTAGCCGTAACCGCCTGTTCTTTTGCGGTAATCAACTCATTTATATCTACTGAATGTTGAATAAGGACAATCCGTCCGTCTGACCATTCCATATAACGGCTGGTATTACGGTATATGCGGTTTGTTATGGGGTTACGCATTTCCCACATGACTGTTCCCAGCGGATCTTTGTCAAGTTTATGAGCTGGACAAAAATCGCATATTTCATTTTTGTTATAAAAAAACACTTTATAACATAGCTGCCCATAATAATCGCCTTGAATTTTAAAATGATTCTTCATAAAGTTGTTAATAAATAAAATTTCGCCGGTGTGTGGAACGCAAACATAAATCATCGCGTTAAGACTGTTCAGCATATTTTCCAGAAGAGTTAGCGATTGTTTTGATTGGTTCATTTGGTTAACCGCGGCTTTTAACTCGCGTAAATCACGCATATAAGCCGCTATAACAAAATCGTCATAATGTTTAACGCGAACAAGCGTGATTTCGCAAGGTATTGGCTCGCCTTTTAGATTTTGATGTATACACTCCGTTTGGAGATAACCTTCTACAAAAGCTTTATTAAGACATTCAGCTATCCTCTTTTTTGATAAGTCTCCATTTGGCTGATATTCGGGCGAAAGCTCCTCAAATCTTTCCAGATATTCCTGTTTGCTTGATAAACCAAATATTTTAACCATTTCCTCATTGCAGTCTAAAATATTAGAATTAACATCAATATAACTTGCGCCTAACGGCATAGAGTCAAACATAACCCGTACACGTTCGTCAGTTTCGCGTATTTTTGCCATTTGCATATTTCTGTTTAAAGCGTTAGTTATCATTAAACCCAAAGATGTTAATATATGGATTTCATCATTAGAAAAACTACGCTCTTCGCGGCAATCGTCAATACTGAAAAATCCCCAAAAATTGCTTTCCAAAAACATCGGGATAATAACGATAGACTTCATTTCGTATGAGGACAAAAAAGCACGGTCGTCTTCCGGCAAAGACGATATTGGCGCGTTTATATTTTCGCCGCGCAGGAATAATTCTTTCCATTCCGGTTTTGAACTGTAGGAAAAATGCAAACCGATGGGAACTTTAACAGTTTTCATACCATGTTCGCTTAACCATTCATATCTGTGAACAAAGTGCAATTCTCCGTTTATCGTCTCGTTACGCCAAATTTGAACGCGGTCGACATCAAGGCAGTATCCTATAAGTTCAAAACTCTTTAGCAACGCTGATTTGAAATTCTTTTCATCATTAATAGACAGCAAAATTACCGCTACGTTGTTTACGGTATTTAATAAATTTTCACGCTTGCTGATTTCATTCAACATTCGCTTTGATTCGCGTAAATCGCGTAAATAAGCGGTTATAATAAATTCTTTATTATGTATTGTCCGTACAAGCGTTATTTCACATGGTATTGGCTCTCCGTTCAATTTCTGGTGCATCCATTCAAAACGGCAGTAACCTTCGACAGAGGCTTTTTTAACAACTTCAATCATTTTATCGCTTGACAGTCTCCAATCAGGCTGGTATTTAGGTGAAAGTTTGGGGAAATTTTCAATATATTCCTTTTTGCTTGATAATCCAAACATTTTAATTGCGCCTTCATTACAGTCAAAAAATTCAAAATTTTTATCATGAAAGTTTGCACCTAACGGCATGGTGTCAAATATAATACGAAGATGATCTTCCGCTATATTTTTTTCTTTGGTAATACGGTTAAATAAAATAATAAAAATTACTACCAGTGATATTCCCACTAATATAGTTCCTATTTTTAATAGAAGTATATGTATAGCCATTTCATTGTTTTTATGCGATATGACGCTCCTTATTGCGTCCATTTTAACGCCTGTAAACAAAATGCCGATAACTTCGTTTGTATTAGGTTGAAAAAGAGGGCGGTATAAGGTTAAGTATTCATTATTCAGAATAACGTCT
The DNA here is from genome assembly GCF_054786075.1 of Treponema sp. R6D11. Classification (NCBI taxonomy): domain Bacteria; kingdom Pseudomonadati; phylum Spirochaetota; class Spirochaetia; order Treponematales; family Treponemataceae; genus Treponema; species Treponema sp. R6D11. Next base: position 24,885 of record NZ_BDHD01000015.1, read on the forward strand.
TTACCTGTATAATCTTCGCCCGATTCAATGGAAATATATGCCTCGCTTTCATCTTCAAGAAAAATATTTAACGCCGGATTCCCGTTTGAATCAACAATGCTAGATGTTATACAGCGGTAGAGGTTATCTTCTTTGATATAAACAGCCATTTCTATTCCAAGATTGTGCGACATATTTTCAATAAGTTCCCGATGATGTGCCGAAGAAAATCCCTGATCAATATAGTCGCCTTTTTCAGAGTGTTTAATGCTATGCTCATTCTCCAGCACATATTCAAGATATATCATGTCATCTTTAAGTTTATCTTTTTCCACATAGATGATGTTTTCTAGATTCACCGCTTCCATGTTCATGGTTTGTATGTTGAAGATGTTCATTATAAAAAGCACTGTTAGTGAAAGAAGAATAAATATCGTGGCGATTCCGGTTATCTTTGAACGTAGGCTCATGTAAAGTTAATTCCTTGTATTTATTACAATGCCTTTCTTACTTCATTTAATTGTTCTTGCACAGCAATAAATACTTCTACTATTTTTGGATCGAATAGCTTGCCGGAGCCTGATGAAATGATTTTGACGGCTTCTTCGTTAGAAAGAGGTTCTTTGTAAGGGCGTTTTGATACAAGAGCGTCATATACGTCAATAATTGCCATGATACGACCATGCAACGGAATATCCGTTCCTTTTAGTCCGTGCGGATAACCCGTGCCGTCCCAGTGTTCATGGTGGAATTCCGCGAACAATTTAGCGTTATGTAAAAATTCTTCTTCGCCTGTTTGTTTTAAAATTTTATCTATTAATTTTACGCCTTCAATGGGGTGGGTTTTAATCTGTTCATATTCGTCATCGCTCAATTTTCCCGGTTTGTTTAAAACCGTATCTAAAATATTTATTTTCCCCATATCATGCAAACGGGCGGCTGACGCTACTTTATCGATATTCCATGTTGATATTTCATCGGCATATACACCGCGTTCTTTCATTGCGGTTAAAAGTATTTTTATATCCATTGCCGTGCGATCATTATGACCTACAGTATCTTTGTCGCGTTCCTCTACCACATTAGCAAAAACAGCCATAATGCCGTTTTGCAGAAGTTTGATTCTTTTTGTGCGTTCGCTGATTATATCTTCTATGTCCAACTGTGTTTTAATGCGATTGAGCAGAACGGGCGCGGAAAAAGGTTTAGAGATAAAGTCTACCACGCCTAGTTCAAAGCCCTTGGCTTCAATATCGTCGTCCGAATAACTTGTAAGGAATATAACCGGAATATCAGCGTATAAAGGTTTTGATTTTAAGATTTGTAATGTTTCAAACCCGTCCATTCCGGGCATTTGAATATCAAGAATTATTAAATCGGGGATAATTTTTTCTAAAAGCGAAAACATCTTTACGCCGGACAACATTGTTAAAACTCTATATTGATGTTCCAATGCTCTTTTAGCTATTGAAAGGCTTGTATCACTGTCATCAACCATAAAAATTGTTTTCATAACCCTGCTCTTGTTAAATTAATACGATTTTTCCTACTTTTATGTCATTATCCACCAATTTGTGTATTTTGTCAATGAAGTTCGTTTTTAAATTCGCTTTCTTTTATCAACCAGTATACCTATCGTTAAACAGTATAATAGAAATTTCTTACACCTTTAAATTCGTCCTGCACATCAAGCAGTACTTCAACGATTTTAGGGTCGAATTGTTTGCCGGAGTCCTTAAAAATTATATTTATAGCTTCTTCGTCGGTATACGCCTTTTTGTATGGACGTTTAGATGTAAGAGCGTCATAAGCGTCAACAATCGCCATAATGCGTCCATGGAGCGGTATGTCCGTCTCTTTTAGTCCGTGCGGATACCCCTTTCCGTCCCAGTGTTCATGGTGGTATTTGGCGTATAATTTGGCGTTATTTAAAAACTCCTCTTCGCCCGTTTGTTTTATCATTTTGTCTATTATTTTTTCACCTTCAGTGGTGTGGGATTTTATACTTTCATATTCTTCATCGCTTAATTTTCCCGGCTTGTTTAGAATTGTATCTAAAATATTTATTTTTCCCATGTCATGCAAACGGGAAGAAAAAGCGACTTTTTCTATATCCCATTTGTTTATTTCTTCGGCGTATACCCCTCGTTCTTTCATAGCTTCTATTAATATTTTGACATATGTTTCTATACGATCATTGTGTCCTACTGTGTCCTTGTCGCGAGCCTCCGCCATGTTTGCAAAAACTATCATAATGCTGTTTTGAAGTCGTTTAATTCTTTCGGAAGGATCGCGAATTAACCAGTCAATATCTGTTTGTGTTTTTATCCGGTTAAGCAATATCGGCGTGGAGAACGGTTTTGAGATAAAGTCTACCACGCCAAATTCAAAATTGAGGGTTTCAATGTTTCCTTCCCTGTTGTTTGTCAGAAATATAACGGGAGAGTTAGTGTATAATGGATTTGATTTAAGTTTTTGCAGCGCTTCAGAGCCGTCTTTTTCGGTCATTTCAATATCCAGCAGAATTAGCTCGGGAGTAATTTTTTTTAAAAGATTAAACATTTTCTCGCTTGATGACATCGTTAGTACCCTGTGATGATTTTCCAGAGCTTCTTTAGCCAGTAAAAGGCTCATTTCGTTGTCATTTACCACGAAAATCGTTTTCACTTTTTCCCCCTTTGTTTTGATTTTTGTAAATAATTATAAAAAATGAGAAAAAAATCCAAAAAAACTGACAGATG
>NZ_BDHD01000016.1:0-27587 GCF_054786075.1 Treponema sp. R6D11
TATTATCTTTTGGCGTAAATCTATATTTGTCATCAACATCATTTATTGGGTGAATAATATAAATATCTTCACTTATATAACCAGAAATATTTATATAGATATTACCTGATATCACTTTTATTGATATATCTCTGTTCCAATTTTGATTACCAGATTTAGTATATGCACAACTAAATATTACAAATAATAAATATAACAGAAAAATTATTGCTTTTAGTTTTTTTAAATATATCATTAGTTCTCCTTATGATTTATTATATAATACTTAAGAAATATTAAACATCTTCAACACTTCCATTAAATACGCACTATACCGCTCTTTCTCAACAGATGCAAACAAGAAATCCGCTATTTCTTTGAATTCGCTGTCTTTGGGAATTTCTGCTCCTTCTTCAACGGCTGTTTTTATACCTTTTAATCCGTGCGCCAGAGAGCTAACCGCTTTCTCATAACGTTCCGCTCTGGCGTGTTTTTCTTCGGGGGCGTTAAAATCTTTTTCTATTTTGGAAAATGTTAGCTGAATACGGCGGTTTATTTCTTCACGGCGGATTGGCAGGGCTAAAAGTTTTTGGCTGTCCGACGGTTGGAGTCCTTTTATGGCAAGTCCTTCGTGGAAAAGGCTGTAGTTTTGAATTTGTTTGTTTTGCGTGAATTGAGCCTCGAACCAGACGGCGTAGAGGGAAAGCCTTCTGTCTGTTGTAACTTGTTCGCCGTTGACGGAAGCTGACTTAAAAGGAAAGCCGTCTCGCAAAGCTCGCACTACCCATTTTTCAACGGGGTTAAAACGATTCGAGCCTGAATTGGAAAGCTCCTCAAAACGCGCGCCCCGGAAATGTGTTTTTAAGCCGGGGAACGAAAGGTCTAATCCGGCTATCCAAATTTCCAAAGCACCTAAAAAGCGCGCGAAATCCCATGCGGTAGAAGCTACAGAACCGCCCGCGCCTAATTTTGTTTTTTCGTCAACTTTGCGTTCTATAAATTTTCCAAGCGGAAGCATGGAACCGCAAAGAAATTTATTTTTATAAGGCAATTTTAATACAGGCGGATAAACGGCAGACTCCGCAATTAACGCAGTTTGTAAATTATTATCTTTACGAATACATCGATCAAGATGACGGCTGTTCCAAAATTGAGGGTCTACTACAAGAACAAAATCGGGCTGAATGTTGTTTTTTACAAAAAAGCGAAGGTTTGTGTCTACTGCGACAATAATGCATCTTTCATAAATGTCGTGTAACAAAGGTTTAATTTTATCTAAACTTGGTCCTGCGGCGGCAAGAAATACCGGAAGCGGCTTATTTTCAGCGTCCGCCGAAGCAAGATTTGACAATTGGGAAATGCCGGGGAAATCACGGATAGCTTCCATGTTATGCGAAAAATTACGCACCCACCGTTGCCCAAAACGCTTGTGGGTTGCGGTGTTAATATCGTCCCTCATCGTCCATGAACGGCTCCTGTCCTCTACCTGTTTATACCATTGTTCGTCAAAAGCGGTCAGGGCTTTATTGTTAATAATATACGGCGTTGTTTTTTTCGCTTCCGTGTCTCCACCGGAAATTAATTCGTCCGCCATCGAAAGTGCGGTTGTTATCGCCTCTCCGCTTCCGCCGATTACGAATATAATTCTGTTTTTGCCAAGAAACTCGCTAAAGTCTCTAAGCTCAAACGCTTTTATCAATAGGTTTTTATGTTTCTCAACCACAATTACGGAATGACCCATTTCAGCCGCCGCTTGAGCGGCATAACCAAGCCCAAAGCCCAAAATTACAACAGTCTTTTTTTCACCGCCTGCGGACAATCCGCAAGATTGAGCGAGACGCTGTCCTTCACGTAACGGATCACGGGGAGAGTGAATATACATTCCGTTAATTTGCAAAACAGGATCGCCTGTTTTTGCCGTTTCTACAATAATATCTTTTAATTCGTTATCGTCGCTTTTGGAATTAATATCTTCCCAGAGACCCGGATATTGATTAAGCAGGATTTCCCTGTTTTTGTTAATATATGACATAACACTTCTTATTCCAATTCCAAAATAATTTTCATACCCGGCTTAACGGGAGTTCCGGCAGGCGGACTTTGCCTACGCACCCAGCCGTCGCCACGAATTTCCACATGAATATCGTCACGTAACAGAAGCGGCAGAAGCACCCTTTTCGCTATCCCTGTAAAATCAGGCACTTGAGTTTCAACTGGTGGAAGCCGTCCCGCCGGAATATTAACCGAAGGTGGATGCGTAATCTGCGGATTGCGTCCACGAGGAATACCAAGATAATCGATTAACGACTCTGCGGCTTCACGAATTGCGGGAGCTGCGATTCTGCCGCCTGATGTTACTCCTTTTGGTTTAATTACGGCAAGATACAAAACAAGAGTCGGATTTTCCGCCGGAAGAAGAGCCAGACAACTTGCGATAAAATCGGTCTCTGAATATTTTTTTGTAGCAGGATCAATTATTTGAGCTGTTCCTGTTTTTACTCCAAGCGACAAATCCTGCACGCCGGCACGCCAACCTGTTCCAATACTCGAAGCCGTATCAGCCATGTAGGAACGCAATGCTCTTGCGGTTTCCGCATTGATAATGCGGCGTTTTTCCCCTCCCTTCCATTCCGTTTCCTTTTTGCCGTCCGCTGAAACAATTTTAGACACTATCCTTGGCGGAACTAAAACGCCGTCATTTGCAATAGCCGTAGACGCTTGCAGTATCTGATAAGCGGAAACCGCTATTTCCTGCCCAAACGCTATTGTCGGCTTTGAACGGTCAGACCAATTTTCACTGCGGACAAGATAGCCAGCCGTCTCACCCGGACTGCCTGCACCAGTGCGTGAGCCAAAACCAAAATCGCTTAACAACTGATAAAACTTGCTCGCACTGATGTTATCCGAAGCATAAGCGGCTCCGGCGTTACACGAATTAATAATTATTTCCCTTACCGTTACTCTGCCATGCCGCCCTTCGCATTTAATCGAAACTCCCCTGCTTGTAGTATAAAATCCGTTACACATAAAAGCCGAGTTACTCGAAATCGCACCGGAATCCAAAAGAGATGCCATAGAAAAAACTTTTAATGTGGAACCGGGTTCAAACGCCCAAATAGCCGGACGGTTCATTCTGCCGTTTGCGTCCGAAGCCCGTACATTGTTCGGGTCAAAATCGGGTAACGACACAGAACCAAGAATATCCCCTGTGCGAGGGTCCATCGCCATAAACATCACGGCTTCCGCTTTTGTTTCTTCCATAAGTTTTGCGGAAATCTGCTGTAAAATATATTGAATGTAAGTATCTATCGTTAAAACAACATTAGAACCCTTGCCGTTATTTTCAACGCCCGATAAAACATCGTTAAAAGCGTATTCAATTCCTTCGTTCCTATCCCCTACAAAACCGACAATCTGGCTCGCAAGATTTTTTTCGGGGTATATTCTGCCGACAATTGGCTGAATCATCACTCCCCTTATTTTTTTTTCTTCAAGAAGAACGCCCAGATTTCTCGCCATAGCGTCATCAATATGTCTTTTCAAATAAAGAAAGTTCGACTCGGACGAATTTATTTTATTGAGAATTTCGGAAGGAGTCATGTCAAGAATTACGGCAATTTCATTCGCCAGAACATCGACATCTTTAATTGAAGGTCGCCAAATACTCACATCGGCAAAACGAATTTGAATGGCAAGGAAACGTCCGTTTCTGTCTAAAATTGAGCCACGCTCTGGAAGATTTAAGTTCTGGCGAGTAACGGACGAAACGCCTTTTGTCATCAATAATGCGTAATGGGTAAGCAAATACAGGAGGAAAATGGCAAGAAAGGAAAAAACTACGATGTATCGCCGCTTTATATTCATTTAATATCCCAATACCTTCCCAATAATATTATCCGCAAGAACAGGTCCGTAAGAACGTGAATCATAGGATGCCAAACTGTTGTCTCCTTCAGCATAAAACAAACCGTCTTTTTCTTCTATTGTACAGCGTTTTACCGCCAGTTCTCCTGAAGGTGTATAAAAAACTACAACTTCCCCAACTTTCGGTTTTCCCCAACGAAAAAGATACCTGTTTGAAGGCAGTTGAATCCCGTAACTGATACGGCTTACAACCAGAACAGTCCCGTCCCGAATCGCAGGTTCCATTGAATGTCCCTGAGCGATGATAAAATCGAAAAAGAACAGTTTTAGAACAAGGGCGGCTATTATAGCCAAAAAAACAGGTTTTGTTCCTTTCATTATATCATATATAATCCTAAACGCTTTTTTTGTCGATAAACCTAATATGGCATCAATATTAGAAAAGCAGCACGTTGTAAGAAGGCGAAAAACGGCTTCTTTCAGGCACAATAGTAGCAAATCGGCGGGTTTTAATAACGGATTTATGGGTCAATTTTCCCAAAAAACACCAAAAAAAAAGGAACAGCGCGTCAAAATCAAAATAGACAAAGGCGAGGTTAAACATTCAAGCGGATTCAGCTTCCCTCTCCCTTCTTTGGCTACTTTAGCCGTTATTGCGGGGGTAGTTGTAATCGCCCTTGCCGCTTTTAACTTTGAAGGCTTTCATTTTATACCTGATACTTATGCCATACGCCCCGCAGAAGACACAGAAGCAAAGGAAAGGACGATTCAATATGCCGCAACCGGAATTTCCGCTGTTTTTAACAAGCTAAACGCCGCAGTAGAGGGGGTTTCCGATGAGGAAAATCAGGTTGATAATCCGCACGGCTCTCTTGTCTCCTTTGAATGGCAGCCTTACAAGGTAAAAAAAGGTGATTCTGTTTCCTCAATAGCCAAAAAGTTCGATGTTTCCGTTGGCGCTGTTATCGCCTCAAACAATATTACAAACGCCAGAAAATTACAGGAAGGAATGTCTTTAAAAATCCCCAATATCGACGGGATACCCTACCAAGTTCAAAAAGGGGATAATCTTTCAAAGATTTCAGCGTCTTTTAAAGTGCCTTTGGAAGTAATTTTAGATGTAAACGACATAAAAAGCGACAATATCGCAGTTGGGGAGACGCTTTTTATCCCCGGCGCAAGAATGAACGATATAGACCTTAGAATGAGTTTGGGTGAAACCTTTATGTACCCGCTTCATCAGAAAATTGTTACAAGCTCGTTTGGTATGCGTAAAGACCCGATAAATGGCGCGTTAAGCTTCCATTCAGGCATCGACTTTAGGGCGAATACAGGCACGCCTGTTCTTGCCTCCCTTGAGGGGGTTGTCTCCTTTACAGGGGAAAATTGGCTTTACGGAAAACATATCATTTTAAGCCACACTAACGGCTACAAGACCATATATGCCCATTTAAACGCTTTTTCCGTAAAACAGGGGGATAGGGTGGCAACTGGCAAAAAAATAGGCGAATCGGGCAATACAGGGCATAGTACAGGACCCCATCTGCACTTTGGAATATACGATAAAAACAACAAATTGATTAATCCGTTAGAACTTTTAAATAAATTATGATAATGTGAGGCATTCATGCAAAAATTGATTTTGATACTTTTGGCGTTTTTGGCGATTTTTACCTTTATTCGGGCTTTCGATACCGCTCAAGCAGGGGAAATACCCTCAAAAGAAACTGTGGAAATTTTCAGGTAAAATATACTACAATTAGTATATGATACTTGGAGAAAAGTCTGCGGCTATAAACGGGGGGGAACGTCCGTCCGGTCAGCAATTGCCGGAATCCGGTTATTACGCTTTTAGCGAAGTTGTAGACAAAGCCTGCGAAGGGCTTATGGACAAGCATGTTAAATACTCAATCAGACGCATTCGTGAAATGGAAGATCAACTCTGCGAACTGGAACGCGAGTTAAATGATTTTCTTATTTCTCAAACAGGGAAATAAAATGAAAAAACGAGCATACAAAGTTTGCAGAATTTCCTTTTTTTTGCTCCTTTTATTAATACCGATTTTTCAACTCTCGGCGGTAAACTTTAGCGGGCTGACGGTCTCTAACGATGACAGGCTTTTATTCAAAGCTGATTTTCAGGGACAACACGCCGTATTTGTTACCCGACTAAACGATATGCTGATGCAACAGCTTACCATGCACCCCGAAAAATTGTACCTTGTCGATAACGGAAAAACCATTATCGCTCTGAACAGATTGGGAGCGGCAACCATTCCAGTTGCAGGGGGGGCTTCCGACTCCGCTTCCCATATATCCTTCTTTTGCCTCAGGCAATACGCCGTTAAGAGGACGGCTTCAGGATTTAGCCGCTTCCGCAGACGGTCGCTGGATTTTAATTGTAGAGCCGATAAGTCCGGGTTACGGAAATTTATTTTTAGTTGATCTTTCAAGCGGAACAAAAAAAATTGTCTGCGAAAAGATAGAATTGCCCAACGCCGAATTCCCGGCAAAGTGGAGTCCCGATTCGCGTATTTTTGTATATGCAAAAGGCGGCAAACTCTATTACTTCCCCATTTTAAACGATCTGTCCGTACTTGTAGATGAACGCTTTAGAATGATTGGTTCCGGCGGAATTGAATCGGTCTTATGGGATCAACTTGGCGTTTTTTATTACATGACTGGAAACACTTTATACAGGGTAACCAATCCGGAGCTTTTTACGAGGACAATTTACGGAGATTTCCTTTCCATCGGCTCTGTCGCCGCCGTCCTTCCGCTTGGTTTTAATTCAGGGTTTGATCGTTACTGGATTTCCCCCGATTCAGGTTCAATCTTAATAAACAAAGGCGGTAAGGGATTATTTTTCTTTTTGCTTGGAGAAAACCAAACAAGCACCGCTGATTCGGCGATAACTATTCTTCCCCATGTGCTTACCCAAAATGGTGCGGACAATTTTAATGTTCTCTGGCCCCCCGCGTTAGAGCAAGAACAGCGACCTGTCAATTCGGCGCGTCCGGGACGTAAAATTACCTCCGGTAATCTTACTGTAATTTATTCCATACGGGGCGAAACTTTTGTTTTACGTTTTAATGTTAACGGCAAAACAGTTACATCTTTGCCCAACAATAATTCCCCGTTAGCGCCCGCCTGCGCCCTGTCGCCCGACGGAACAAAAGCGGTATTCTGGGGAGAGAACGGACTGGAGCTTTGGGATTACACAAACTGGCAATTAATTCAAAAATTGAGCAATAGCCCCGTTTTTTCCTGCGTGTGGATTAATAACAGACAACTGCTTACCGGAAACTCAAGGTTTATAGAAGATATAAATATTTCAAGTTCTTCCTACCCACGCAGGTTAATTTGTCTTTCATCGGCGGACGAATACGGCTTTGAAGAAGGCACTAATCCGTCTCGAATTGTCGTAAAAACAGGAAATGAATGGTTTGCTATTGACGGTAAAAACACGTGGACTTCTATACCAAACGCGCAATTAAGAGCGCCGATTTTGTATTCGGATCGTTACCGAGTTTTTATCGAACCTCAAATTACAGGGCACTACAGCAATATTCCCATGATACGCAATACCCGCGCGACAGGCACTTTATCTCTTGTATCAAAATATTCGGTAAATAAATCATACACTCTTGGGCGTTCCATGCCTGTCGCTCTTTGCTTTGATCTTTACGACGATGACACAGGATTATCCCAAGTGTTAGCGGCGTTGCGCCGTTTAAACATAAAAGCGACATTCTTTTTAAACGGCGAATTTATACGTCGAAGCCCTAACGCTGCGGCGGCTATCGCCGATGCGGGACATGAAACAGCCTCGCTTTTTTATACCCCGATTGATCTTTCGGATACGCGCTACCGCATTACCAATGAATTTATCACACGCGGACTCGCCCGCAATGAGGACGAATTCCATAAAGCTACAGGGAAAGAGCTTTCTATCCTTTGGCATCCTCCTTTCTATCGCAGTTCCAACGCCGTAAACGCAAACGCCGCCGCCGCAGGATACATCACAGTAAACAGAAGCATCGATCCCGGCGATTCAATTTCCAGAGAAGACGCTTTAAGGCTCAACCTGCGGCAAATCCCGCCCTCGGAAATGATCGAGCATATTATCCAAAAAAGGGAATCGGGTGCGGTTATTCCCATACGACTTGGGCTGCTTCCGGGCGGCAGAGACGAATATCTGTTTCAGCGGATAGAAGCGCTTCTTGACGCATTACTGCGTTCAGGGTACGAAATAGTCCCGGTCTCATCGATCGTAAGATAACATAAAAATGCTTGAGTCGATTCCCTCGTTAATAGAAAAAACCTTCCCTATCCCGGGACGTTTCAAAAGCAAACTGCCGTCCGATATAGCGGAACTTTCCCATCTCCTTACAAACAAACGCGGAAACCGCTCTCTTTCCTATTTGACGCGCCCCAATTTTCTTTCCGCCTACTTACATTATTTCTTGCCGTGGAATCTCTATCGTCTCTGCCTCTTACTGCCCACGCTAAAACTGAACTTGCAAGCAGGCAATTCAATTACAGATTTAGGCTGCGGACCCCTAACCTTTACATCGGCGCTTTGGCTTTCTCGTCCCGAACTTCGTAAACTGCCACTTGAGTTTAACTGCATAGACCGTAGCGCTCCTGTCCTTGAAGCAGGGAAAAAGTTTTTCACCGCTCTGTGCGAAAGCACAGACTGTAAAAATGTTTTATGGAAAATAAATCTGATAAAAGAAGATATAGATATACGGCTTGTAAAAGGCGCTAAAAAAAGAAAACCTGCCGCCCTTGTAGCCTCGGTAAATATGTTTAATGAAATCTATGAAAACCTGTCCCACAATGATACTGAAGGGTTGCGGCAAACGGCAAAAAACGCTGCGAAAACATTATGTAATGAAGCGGCAAAAGATGCCCCTATTTTGACAGTGGAGCCGGGAGTCCCTCAATCGGGAAAATTTATTGCTCTCCTACGGGACGCTCTTTTGGAATTGGGTCGCAATCCCGCTTCGCCGTGTACGCACTCCTCCGTCTGTCCGCTTTCAGGCGGCGCTACAAAAATGATTAAAGGGCGCAACTGGATCGATACAAAAAAACGCTGGTGTCATTTTGCGTTTGAAACAGCGGACGCGCCGAAGGAGCTTCGCAAGCTTTCAGCCGCCGCAAAACTTCCCAAAGATAGGCTGGTTTTCAGCTACTTATTTACAGGTTTACAGACGGCAAAAACAGGAGAAGCAAGAATTATTTCCGACGCTTTTCCCCTGCCATACAACCGCTTTGGACGCTACGCCTGTTGCGAGCGAGGGCTTGTACTGGTTACAGGAGAAAAAGACCGCATTGAAAACGCCGTTTCCGGCAGTCTTGTACAACTTTCCGCAACAGGTCAATATGATAAAAAAAGCGGTGCTATGATAAGCACGTTATAAATTTTGATGTCTTTGTTCTCGCCTTCATAACGCATTTCATCTGTATATTATCAGTTGCGCCCCGCCGGTTACATTTGCATAGAAGCGTTAAAACAAACCTATCTTATAAGTACCGTTTACACTGTTTGAGACCCTGATATAGTACTCATCGCCATTTGTCAGCGGAAAAAAGGACGTATTACTGGTAATGGCATTCAGTTCTGTCTGGTTCCCTACCGTTGAACCGGCGGCGGTATACAGTTGTACATTCGCCTTGATAATTGTTCCGGTATTGAAATATATGTATTGTACGGAAGCCGTTGCGGTAAATTTAAACCATTGTTCTTTATAAACGCCGGAAACAGCGCCGTCATTCCATGTACCCGTGCTCAGAGTGGTTACGCCTGACGTTGGCAGGTATGCTCCCGAAAGCGCTGAAGATGAAGATGACGTGGAAGTACCTATCCTGTACACACCACTGCCGTTGTTATAAGGCGTCACACTCAAATAGTATTCAGTATTAATTGTTACAACCCCGTAAGCATTTAGGGCACCGCTATACAGCCTTGTCTGAGAACCCACGGCAACGCCGGTACTGTCATACAGTTGTACATACACGCTGGTTAAGGTGCCGGGATTAAAGTGTATATATTGATTATTGCCCATTGAGGTAAGTTTGAACCAATGAGTCTCATTTATACCAAACCTGTCCTCCGCCCATATATTGGCGTTAAGCGCGGTTATGGTTGTTTCCGGCGGTATAAATATCTTGTTGAACCCTATTTTATACGCGCCGGTGCCGCTATACGATGTTACTTTGATATAGTATTCGCTCCCGCTTGTTACTGTCCGCGAGGTATACAAGGCGCTGCCGTACAGCATTGTCTGTTCCCCCGCCGGGGTCCCGGTACTGTCGTACAGTTGTACATACACACTCGCCAAATTTCCGGGATTTAAGTGTATAAATTGGGTTGCCGCCGTTGCGGTAAATTTAAACCATTGCGCGCCGCCTGTGGCAGTAATAGAGCCGATAGACCAGATGTCAGCGCCAAGCGCGGTTATGGTTGTGTTTGGCGGCAGGAACAATCTGTTAAACGCAATTTTGTATGTGCCGGCAAGGCCGTCGGCAGGGATTAGCCTGACATAATACTCGTTCCCGGTTGTTAACGTTCGGGAAACATAGAGCACGCCGCCGGAGAAATTTATCTGACTCCCCGCGGCGGATTCGGACGTATCAAACAGTTGTACCTCGGCGCCGCTCAAAGTACCGGACTCAAAGTGTAAATAATGCGTAGCCGTCGTTGCGGTAAATCTAAACCATTGTTCCCCGTTTGATGCGGCAATATCGCCGGTAAACCACGCATCCTCGCTCATTTGGGTTATCGTTGTATTTGGCGGTATAAAAGAGGCGTTGAACGATACCCTGTATGCGCCCCCGACGGTAGATACCTGAATATAGTAGTCATCGTCAATTGTCAGCGGGGTGGTGATATAACGGGTACTGCCGGACAAAGCTACCCAACTCCTCCTGTTTCCGGCGCTGTCATACAGGTCTATAGACGCGTTAGACGAAGTACCGCGATCAAAGTGTATATATTGCAAAGCCGCCGTTGCTGTAAATTTAAACCATTGGCCATAATCGCCGTTAGTCCATGTATTGGCGTTAAGCCGGACAGCGGTTGCTTCTGGCGGGACAACAGCCGCGTTGAATCCTATCTTGTATGCCCCGCTGCCGCCATATCGTCGTACCTGTATATAGTATTCAGTACCGCTTGTCAGTGTCCGGGTAATGTAACCCTTATAGGACAAAGATGTCTTGCCCCCAACAGCCCTAAGGGCAGTATCATACAGTTGTATATCTATACTTATATTGCCCATATCAAAGTGTATAAATTGGGTTGAAGCCGTTGCGGTAAATTTGAACCATTGTTCGTTTCCTGATCCTGTAACGTTAGCCCATGTATTGTCGCCAAGCCGGGTTATAATCGTATTAGACGATATAGGCGATGTATTGAACATTATTTTATACGCGCCGGCGCTGCCGGAACTTATCCTGATATAGTACTCGGTTCCGGCTGTCAGCGTTTGTGCGGTATAAAGATTGTCGCCGGACAGGCTGTCGCGCCCTCCAGCCGCGCCTGACGTATCATATAGTTGTACACTCACGCCGCTCAAAGTGCCGGGAGTAAAGTGTATATATTGCGTAGCCGATGTCGCGGTAAATTTAAACCATTGGAAATCGCTTAAGCCGGCAATAGCGCCGTCTGCCCATGTATCGGCGCTTAGTTGGGGTACGTTTGTTGGCAGGGTTACTGTTGAAGGCTGGCTTGTTGACGCGTTAAACCCTATCTTATACGTGCCGCTTCCAGCGCCGCTACTCGGCTCTAGTTTGACATAATACTCACTCCCGCTTGTTAGATACAAGTTGGTATAGTAGCCGGAGCCGGAAAAAATTTTTCCGTAATACTCAACTGCTATGCCGTCAGTAGTATACAGAATTACACGCACGTTGTTCAAACTATTAAGCTGCAAAGTACCGGGAGAAAAATGTATATATTGATTAGCGTCTTTCGCCGTAAATTTGAACCATTGCACCGCGCCGGCAGCGGGAATATCGCCTGCCGCCCACATATCGTAGATAAGCGTGCTTACCGTTGTAACAGGCGGCGGTATAAACAACTCGTTGAACCCTATCTTATAAGAGCCGTAGCTATTATTCGTTATTCTAATAAAGTAATCAGTACCGGCTGTTACTGTCCGGGAAGTGTAAAGAGTACTGCCGGATAAACTTGTCTTGCCTCCTACAATAACGCCGTTACTGTCATACAATTCAACATCTACACCGGTTAAAGTGCCGGGATTAAAGTGTATATATTGGGTCGAAGCCGTCGCGGTAAAGGTATACCATTTTTCGCTTGAAGTTAAAACGTCAGTCCATATATTGGCGTTAAGCGCGGCGGCGTTTGTATTGGACGATAAAGGCGATTCGTTAAACAATAATCTATATGTGCCTCTGGAACTGCCGGAACTGCGAATTTTTATATAATAATCAGTACCGGCTGTTACTGTCCAGGAAGTATAAGGAGTACTGCCGGTGCCGGATACAGCCGCGCCTGAAGTATCATACAGGTATATAGACACGCTGCTCAATGTGCCGGGGCTAAAGTGTATATATTGGGTCGAAGCCGTCGCGGTAAAGACAAACCATTGTTCAACATAAGAATACTGATTAACGGGCAAATTGACGTTGGAACTGTCAGCCCATGTATTATAGCCAAGCCGGGCTGCCGTTTTTCCAATAGGTACAACAGAATCATTGTATCCTATCATATAGGTTCCGCTGCTGTATGAATGAGTTAAGCTGAAAAAATACTCATTGCCGCTCACAAGCGTCCGTGATATAAAATTGTTGCCGTCCGAGTTGGAATTTATAGATGCCTGTCCCCCGACCGCAGTACCGGTATTATCGTACACTTGAACAGTAACACCGCTCAAAGTGCCGGGACTAAAGTGAATAAATTGGATCGAAGCCGTTGCGGTAAAGGTATACCATTGTTTATCGTTGGAGCCGGCAATAGAGCCGTTTGTCCATGTGTCGGCGCTAAGACGGATCGCGGTTGGCAGTATTATTTTTGAAGGCTGATTCCCCGATGCGGTAAAACCAATCTTATAAGTGCCGCCTTCGTTATATGCGCTATTTTGCACCGCTCTGATATAGTACTCATTGCCGCTCACAAGCGTCCGTAATGCAGAGAGAGAGCCTGTAAAAGCTGTCTGTACTCCAACCGCCGTACCGGTATTATCATACAGTTGAACAGTAATAAAGGTTAAAGTGCCGCTGCTAAAATGTATAAATTGAGTTGTATCCGTTGCGGTAAATTTAAACCATTGCACGCCGTAACGGGTGGGAATATTGCCGTCCGCCCACGTATCAACATAAAGACTGGTTACGCCTAACGCCGGGAAGGCCATTTTTACAGGCTGTTCTTCGGACGCGTTAAAGCCCAGCCTGTATGAGCCGCTGCCGGTAACAGGCTTTACTTTAATATAGTAATCTGCCCCGTTTGTCAGCGCGTGGGAAAAATGATTGCTGTTTGCTGTATTGATCTGTTCTTCTATAACATTGCCGTTGGAATCAAGCAATTGGATAGATACATTCCATAAATTGCCGGCAACAAAATGTATATACTGGGTAGTATCCGTTGCGGTAAAAATAAACCATTGTTCCCCGGTTTCGCCGGCAATAAAGCCGTCAGACAGCGTGTCTTTGGCAAGCAGGATAACGTGTTCACTTGAATTGTAAATTGTCATGGTTCCCGCATCAAGGCTGGTTGCTTCGTTCCAGTTGGCTTTGGCGGCTATGTCAAAAGTTACTTCATAAATGCCCACAACCACAGGCTCGTCTGCTGCCCCGTTATAATAGACGGTAATATCTCCGTCGGATTTACCGGCTTTGGGCGTGATAGTCGCAGATTTAGCGGAACCGTCAAAGGCGTATTCCAAACCGCCAACAAAAAAATCATCCGCTACGGGTGTTTTTTTTAAGGCAGGCTTCGGGGTTTCGGCAGGTTCGGAACCGGAATCATCCGGGTTCGGACAGCCCGCAAAAACCATGATAAAGGCGGCGCACATAATTACGGCTATATACGAAAAAAGACTGTTTTTACGCTCAGGACGGGCTCTATTATTACGGATCATAATTCCCTCCTAACTTATGAATAACATATTAATTTTATCACAGAAATAAAAATTTGTAAATATGCCAAAAGGTGCATAGCAGGGCGGACGCACTATCCTTCACTATGTTAGGAACTTGTTTTGAATTTTTACAAGGTTTATAGCGGGTTCCGTAGTGCCTTGATTTTTGATCTTTTTCATGTTATGTTTACCTTATGAGTATTACACAAACTGTAGAAATTCCTGCCAACCACAAGCTGACTATTGACGTTCCACGAGAAATTCCAACTGGACCGGTTATTCTTACTTTTACTCCCAAAGTTGCGGTGAAAAGCGAAGAAAAATGTGGATTCGGCTGTCTTAAAGGGCAGATAAAGATGTCCGATGATTTTGATGAACCGCTGGAAGATTTTAAGGATTATATGTAAATGGATTATCTTTTGGATACCCATGCGATTCTTTGGTTTTTTAACGGAGACGATAAGTTGCCGGATAAAGCCAAGAGCATAATTGAAGTCCCGCAACATATTAAATATGTCAGCATGGCTTCCGTTTGGGAAGTTGGAATAAAAGTCAGTATTGGAAAATTGGAGTTCCCCGAAAATACCAAAGGCTTTATTTATCAAATTAAAAAGCATGGCTTTGTATTGCTTCCCATTAGTGAAAATTACATTATTGAAAGTGAAACGCTACCCCTGATTCACCGCGACCCTTTTGATCGTCTGCTTGTCGCAACTGCAATGTCTGAACAGATGACGCTAATTAGCGCCGACAAGAATATCGCTCAATATAATGTTCCCCTGGTTTGGTAATTTCATTTTCTCATTGTTTCTTTGCTCTCTTTATTAATTGTTAATTGTTCACTCCTCACGTGACCACCCACAAATAAGTGGTAACAGATAAGTGCGTGGACCCAATATGCCCATAGGAGTTGTCAAGCCAATTTTTACACTTGACAATGCCGCTTATTGCGATTATATTTTAAGTACTTGGGTATATTTGGGCGGCGAATAGCCGTTACAGACCCGGGGAGCCGCCGGGTCATGAGACCCGGTTTTTTCATTTTAGCCCTTCTACTGTCCAATAAACCATCTTTCCAGTGTGCTTGAAGTATACCCAAATCAGACCAGATTTGTAGCCTTTGCCCCTGATTGAGCCTGAAAGTTTGCC
This sequence comes from Treponema sp. R6D11, assembly GCF_054786075.1. NCBI lineage: Bacteria > Pseudomonadati > Spirochaetota > Spirochaetia > Treponematales > Treponemataceae > Treponema > Treponema sp. R6D11. The sequence continues at coordinate 15,096 of NZ_BDHD01000016.1, forward strand.
GGCTACAGTTCTGTGGGGAAAAGGAGGGTCTATCTGCAAGAATACGTTTTCCGCTTTTTCTCTGGCTTCCTTATATTTTTCTTTTATCTTTCTTTCGTTACCGGAAATGGTTTTGAATTCCATGATTAGCCCGTCCACTATGGCGTCCGGGTGTTTGGTTTTGCGGGGACCGAACTCTGGCAATAAATAAACTGTATGTCCCATGTTGGCTAAAATGCGGGCTTGCGCTAACTCCTGTTCAATAATTTCTGATTGCCTGTCGCTTCGGGGGGCACGGGAAGATGCCATGAAAATATGTTGATCTATGCCTATCCATTGTTCATTGGGAAATAAACGAAAAGCGAGTTCCTTGGCGTTTTGGGCATTCCTTAAAATTTGAACAGTCTCCATAAACTGATCATCTTTTATGTTTTTGATAAGGTCAAGTATTTGGTTTGATTTTTTCATCTTTTTCTTTCCATGGGTTTAATCTCCTTAAAATAAAAATCACGCTATAGATAGTGTTGCCAATTTTTTGACGACACTATGAAATTTGGGTGTCAATTACCTTTGCATATCAGGGGCGGCGTATTTTTATCGGTCTGTTAGGCGATGTTTTTTATCCACTTTAACATATCTTTTTTATTTATTTTACTATAATATATATAATTTTCATCTTCGAAAAACAATCCAGGAAAATAAATATTTTCAAACATCTCATCAGAAATATTATTGGTATTTTTATTTATGATAATAGTATATTTAAAATCTTCTTTTCTTATAAATAATTGAAATTTATTTATATTAACGTAAAATGAATTAATCACGACAATTAAATTTAATTTATTAATTATATCTTTGAATTCATCATTTGTAATTTCAATCATTTTGTATATTCCATTATCGTTTGACTGATAGTTTTTATATAAATAATCTGTAAAAATATTTTCATCTTTATATTTTGATATTTTTATTGTATATTTACCTAAATATTTTTCATATTGATACTCTTCATTATCAACAATAAATATTTTATCATATATAATAATGCAATGTTTATGACGAAATAACTTTTTATAATCAATTGCTTTATCGTACTCATTAATTGCACGATCTCCTTTGGTAAAAAACAGAACTAATGTTACGAGCGTATTTATTAAAGGTATTGATAATAACAAAATATGCCATCCTGATGCATTTAAGTCATAAAATCTTTGAATTGTATATTTTGTATCTAAAATAAAAAAAATAAATATGTATATAAAGAATAATATTGAAAAATATGGTTTTAGTGTCATTAGTATAATAATGATGATTAAAAGACTATAGATTATTATTTTTTTTATTAAAAATTCAAATCGAAAACATCTCCCAATGTCTACTTTACGAATAATAGTTCCATACGCAATCAATGAAATTATTATGCCAATAACAGCATCTTTCATAATCTTATTTTTGCAAAAGCATTACACTTTGTCAAGTGTTTTGGATAAAAAACGCTGCCAACGTTCCGGCGGTAAAAGATGTTTGGACGTACACCATTTTTATTTTTCTATAATTTTTGTTCTGGTTATTTTGTCTCCAATCCTTTCCTTTGTTACCAAAAAATATATTATTTCTATTGGTCCTAATAACCAAGTTATATTTCGGAAAAACCTTTTTACAAAATTTGCTTCATTTCCATTGTCCTTATTTACAATTTTTAATTTCATAATTATTTTTCCAACACTTCTTTTTCCGATGATGTCCCTAATAATCATGTAACACATTGAACAATATGTAATAGTCAATTGTCTTACCATTATATTAAAAACATCAGATGTGATTATACCATCCATTATTGGTTTTATAAGAAATAAAGCCATTAATATAGCTTGTATAATACAAGTAATTACAAAGTCAATTATCCATGCAATTATTCTTTTTTGGTTCATTTTCCCCTTCCTTGTATACAATTATAATATATATATCATAATTGTCAAACAATTTTAGCGGTACAACCCAATGACATCATACGCAGTTATGTATAATAACATCGGTAACACTTTTCAGGAATTATTTGTTAGCTGCATTATAGTGAAACTTGGCTCTATAAGTCCAGTGTCATTATTTATCGTTCCCAAAAGATAATTTCCAAACCATATTTCCGCGGGCTTGCCGACGTATTCTTTTACCCCAGCGTAATATCCGGCAAACGGATTCCCGACAAACACGCGCTTTTGATTTAAATTCAAAAACCCCCTGTCGTTGACTATCCTGATCTTATAACCCCTCCCGTATCTGAGTTCGACATTCTCGCCGGAAAATTTTATTTCTGAATAATTTGTCAACTATTTCATAATTTTAGTAAAGAGCAGTAAATCATAAATCAATTATTATTTATAAAATAATTATCTTTTTTCATATTATTATTATTTAATATACTATTAAATCCCAATATTTTATATTTTCATCCAAAATACTATAATCATTTATTTCATCAAATTTTATTTTACCAATTTTACTCTCGTGTCCATTGTCAAATGTAAAATGCAACAAGATACTTTTTGATTCCAAATCATGCGGATTCCAAAAACCTCCATCATCATCAGGCAACTGTTCAACTCCATGCAAAATTAAATCATAATTATTTATTATACTTTCAATGTTTTTAATTTCTCCAAGACCAAGCAATGTATTATAAAATATTGTATCTCTGCCTAATATTAAATTTAATCTATAAACTTGATTGCTAATGTATACATCAGGATTATACGAGTAATTACTTACACGGTAATTCCCAATACGAGCTATTGCAACATATGATGTAATTTCCTTTGAAATGTCTTCTTCTCTGAAATGACGTAGAATTAATAATTTATTTTCATCAATAACAATAACAGCACCAGCCCAATCGTGATCAACGTCGTCATAAAATACTTTTATTACCCGTACATTCTGCATCTTTTCAAAACTTTCTCGTATCTTATTTAGATCTATTGTTTTAACCCAATCTCCTTTAAGAAATTTGAAAACTGAACAAGAAAGTGTGATTAATAAAAACATTATTACTGTTATTAGCCTTATTATCTTCATATATCTTATATTATAATCAATAATTTATTTTTGTCAATTATATTATATATTTTTTGCAAACTGTCGCATAACTACTTGTATAAGCAAAAAAGAACTTTTTTGCTTTATATTAAAAAGCCATTTCTAAAAGCGAAAGGCATTTTTCAGTGTCCACGCAATGGTGTCTGTTACCGAAATTCCGTAGTGTACCCTGTCTAGTATGTTACACCATATATGGAGTGTTGTAAAAAGTATACCCAAACATACTTGTCCAAGCAAAAATTACCCCAATGCCTCACAGTAAAATCACTCGCTAATTAATGAATAAATTATGCGAGCGTGTGCGGGAAGTCCCACATTACGCCGAATATTTTGCTTGTGCAGGCAGGCGGGTTGGGTGGCGGAAAAACATTTTCAGGAATTCCTCGCCGGAACAGACCATAAGAAAAAAGTTAAATTTGGGGAGCGGAAAAAGTAGACCGACAAGAGGATCATGATTATCGCTCACATCTTCAAACCTTCGCATTTCTTTGAATGAAAGAAAAAGGTCGGTCTAGGGCTGTGCAGGCGAGCTCTCCTGAGTTTTTCCGCTACACAGACCGCCTGCCTGCACAAGCAATTTAGCGATCTAATGGAGAACCTTACGCACACGCTCACGGAATAAAATTATTAGATAGCAAATATTTTATAGAGTAGTAAACTGGTGTTTATAGCCTGTGTTTATTCATTTTAATGGTGTATAATAGCTTTCGGAGGAGCAATGAAAGCACAATCACTGTTTTCCAGTATGCACACACATACGAAATTTTGCGATGGAAAAGACGACATAGAAACCATGTGCCAAGCCGCTTATGAAAACTCCCTTTATGCAATCGGGTTCAGTTCCCACGCCCCAACCGATAAACAGCTTGGAAGCGTAAATGGCTGGAACATGAAAAGCTCCCTTATTGATGAATATGTCGCGCAAGTCCTTGAGGCAAAAAAACGCTGGCGGGGCAAATTAAATGTTTTTTTGGGACTAGAAGTGGATTATATAAAAGGGAAACGCTCCCCCCTAGACAGCGATATAGTCAAGTTAAACCTTGATTATATAATCGGAAGCGTGCATTATCTTTTCCCTGAAAACGGAGCGCAGGGGTTTACAGTTGACGGCTCACAGGAAGAATTCGATACAGGGTTAAGAGACGGTTTCGGCGGCGATGCACAAAAACTAATGAATTCTTACTATAACGCAGAAGCCGAAATGATTAGCGCGGGCGGCTTTGATATAATCGGACACGCCGATTTGCTTAAAAAAAATACGCTTGGAAAGAACTTATGGTCGCTGGAAGCGGAAGCTGAAAGACAGAAGGAAATTGTACAAATAGCGAAAAAAATGGGATTGGTTTTTGAAGTTAATACGGGTGGTATTAATCGGAATAAAATACCAGAAACTTATCCTTCGCTATCTTTTCTTAAAATTATCAAAAAGTTTAACGTACCTGTGATAATTACGGCGGACGCCCATCGCGTAAGGGACGTTAACGGAAATTATACTATTGCGTTAAACACACTTAAAGAAGCAGGTATAAAAAAACATTTTATTTTTAAAGAAAAAACAAATAAAAAGAAAAATGTATGGTTAAAAGAAATAGTCATAAATTATTAAAAAAAATGCTCGACGATGACTTACAATTATACTATATTTAGTTATAAGGAGTTTATCATGACTAAAACAAAACTATCACCTGGATCACTGCTCTTAGACTACATTAGAAACTACAATTTAAATTGCAATAGGGTTTCTAAAGATATTAAATGCAGTCAAACTGCATTAAGGCTCATAAGCCTTGATAAGAGCAGAATAACGACATCCATTGCTTTCCGTCTTGCAAAATATTTCGGCACAAAACCGGAATTGTGGCTGTTAACGCAAATGGACTTTGACCTAAAAAAAGCTGTTAATAACAAAACATTAAATAACGCGCTTAGAGGTATATCTAAAGCAAAGCCAAAATGACTATTCGAGATGGGGTAATCCCCATCTCGAATAATCCGCCTTACCTTGACTTTACAACGCCGTTATGCGCACAATGTTTCTTTATCACGCATTGAGAGCAAAACGGGCTTACAGGACGGCATAGTTTCTGTCCGTAAAGAACAAGCAAATAATTAATACATTTCCAGTATTTACGCGGCAGTATTTCTCTTAATACCATTTCTGTATCTTCGGGGGTTTTTGAGCTTAACCAACCGCAACGGTTGGAAATTCTGTGAACGTGTATATCCACGCATAAGCCGTCAAGATCAAAGGCTTCTGTAAGCACAAGATTCGCTGTTTTTCTTCCGACACCCGGAAGATCGAGTAACGCCTCCATTGATGCCGGCACTTTGCCGCTGTATTGTTCAAGCAGTATAGAAGCTATTTTTTTAAGTGAAGCCGCTTTATTCCGATAGAATCCTACAGGATAAATTAATTTCTCTATTCTTTGCGCTTTCATTGCTTTTAATTCTTCAGGACTGCCCGCTTTTTCCAAAAGCCGTTTTGACGCGACAATAGTTACTTCATCTTTTGTACGCAAACTTAAAATCGTAGAAACCAGCACAGCCCACGGATCTTGACGATACTGCTGCGCTACAGTGGTTACGGAAGGGTCTTCCGCTCCTTTTTTTGCAATAATTTCCTCGCGCCATTTTTCAAGAGCGGAAAAAATATCGTCCCACTTTGGTTTGGCTTTGCCCATTAATTTTTCTCGACCAAGCATTGAGCTAAAACTTCAACCGCTTTGCCCCTGCCAACAGAACCCAAACCTTCCGCAGTTTTACCTTTAACAAAAATACAATCAAGAGGAACTTCAAGCGCTTTTGCGAGAGAGCCTCTAATAAGCTCGCGGAAGGGGAGAACTTTCGGCTTTTCACAAATTATTACGCAATCAAGGTTAACAAGTTTCCAGCCAGAATTTTTTACGCGGGCAAAAACATTGCGCAAAAGCTCCATGGAATCGGCGTCTTTAAACGCGGGATCGGAAGGCGGAAATAATTCGCCAATGTCGCCAAGAGCACAAGCTCCAAGCAAGGCATCGCATATAGCGTGGGCAAGAGCGTCTCCGTCAGAGTGTCCGTCTTCTCCTTTTGAAAAGGGAATTTCAACGCCGCCTAAAAGAAAGCGTCGTCCCTTTTTTAATTGATGTATGTCGTAACCAAGACCTGTTTTTATCATTTTATTAACGCAACGCCGGGCAGAGGACGGAATGATTTAAAAGCCATGTATTTAAACGGGTGAATATCCAAAGCATTAGGATACCATCCGTCTAACTCGCCAGTGTCAACAATATTTAACGCGGGACTGAAAAAGATAGGCAGAACAACTCCCCTGTCCAATAAAAGTTTTTCCGCCTTTGCCAAAGTTTCCAAACGAGTTTTCCCTTCTTCCAACATGGATTTTTCAATTAACGCTTCATAGTCCGCGTCATCTAACCGCGCGTCATTTAAATTTGAATCGCGCCTGAACATCTGCAAAAAAGCGTAAGGATCGGCAAAATCCCCTATCCATGTTGTTGAACCCACAGTATACCCGCTATCCTTCATGGTTTCAAAATATTTGCCAAAAGGAATTACTTCTACGCGCACATTCATACCCAATTTTTCTTTCCATGCGTTAGCCATTATAGAAGCGACACGCTCGGCATCGCGCGATGGCGTTATGCGAATAACAAGAGCGGGCATTCCCGCGCCGTTTTTGTATCCGGCATCAGCCATTAACTGTTGAGCTTCTTCGTAATTGGTTTCTGATATTCCCTCAACGTCAGGATACCCCGAAATTGGAAAAATCAATGTTTCAGCAGGAAGAAAATAACTACTGCGTATTTCGTCCCAAGGAAGGACAAGAATCATCGCCCTGCGAATTCTATAATCGTTCCAAGGTTTTTCGGCGCTACGAATAAAATAATAATGAGTGGCAAACATAACATTCACTTGTATGCCGGAGCGATCCGTCAGCGCTTCCGTATTTACATCGCCTGAAATCCAGCGAGCCTCGCCTGAATTCCAAAGAGAAGCGGCTTGATCGCCTGTTTCCGTAAATTTAACAATTATTTTTTTTAACGCAACCCTGTTTGAATCCCAATACTGTTCTGATTTTTGCATAACAATGCTTTCTTTATCCATAGAAATAATTTGATACGGTCCGTTGGAAACAGGCGGAGTCCAATTTTTTCCGGCTTTATACGGAGACCACTCCGCTTTATTTAACATGGAAGAATGTATCGGGCTGAATGAATGGTGGCAAAGCATTGCCGGAAAAAAAGAAGCCGGGGAACCTAGTTTTATTACAAGCGTCCTTTGATCAACCGCTTTTATTCCAACTTTATCTTTATCTTTTAAAGTTCCGTTTCGGTATTCACGCGCTCCTTCGATAACATCAAAAAAACTTGAATAAGGAGATTCTTTTTTGGGTTCGATAAGGGAAAGCCACGCCGCGCGAAAATCTTCCGCGCGCACGGGATCGCCGTTGGAAAAACGCGCATTACGGCGCAATGTAAAAGTCCACTGCGTTTTATCTTCGGAAAGCGACCATTTTTCCGCTAATGCAGGAACCGGCTCCAAAGAAAGCGGGTGGTAAGAAAAAAGACCCTCATACAACGCGGTAAAAATTTGCGCTTCGCTTGCATAGTAAGATTTACGAAAATCAAGTTCCATTTCCGTGGCTGAAAACGCTACGGTAAGTTCTTCCATGTTGCGGTTATCAGGACGCATTTCCGCAAATTCATTGCTTCCCGATTCCTTAGATTTTTGTATTTGTTGGCTTTGACAAGCGGTCAATAACAGCACAATAAATGAAAAAACTATCTTTTTTAAGTATTTCTTCATATTTTAATTATATCATACAAAGATTCAAAACTCAAGCGTCATTGATTCTTGTTTTGATTATTTGTAGTAATAACTCTATAATGCGCCGCAGTCATATCCAGTCCGGCTTCACGAAACCCGGTTTGGATATTTGCGTAAAGCGCGGCGTAAATACTCGGAAGTTTGCTTACTTGTTTCGTATAACAGTTAATCTGATAACTTGCGTAAAAATCATTCAATTTGGTTTGAAGCACAAAAGGTCTCGGAGTTTTTTGAACATACTCGGTATTAAGGGCGGCGTTTATCAATATGTCATGTATTGTCTGCCAAGGAGTCGCATAGCCAAAAGTAATTTCAGTATAAATAATTAAACCTTCTTCGTCTTCATCGGACGATGTATTGTAATTAATTATATTCGATCCCAAAATAATTAAATTGGGAAATGTTACATATTCGTTTTTATGCGTCTTTAAGCGCACTACCATAAGATTTTTTTCTACAACAAAACCTGTTATATCTTTAATTTGAACGCGGTCGCCTAACTTAAAAGGACGCATATATGTAATTACAAGCCCTGCGACAAGGTTTCCAATTGCAGTTGTTGATCCAACGGAAAAAATAATACCGATAAAAACCGAAACTCCCTGAAAAGCCCTGGACTCCGCCCCCGGCAAATAGGGATATATAACAGCAATGGTAAACGCCCACAAAAGCACCTGTAAAATTCTTAAAGTAGGAGACGCCCAGTCGGTATAAAAGCCCGGTATTTGCAATTTGCCTTTTTCTATTTGAGACGCAAAATATCTAAACGCTTTTAGCACATAACGGGTAATAGTAATTATAATGATAATTGTAAAAAGATTCGGGATATAATCAATAGCGCCTATGGCAATGCGTTTTATGGGATTTAAAATATAACCGAATAATAACGACGCTATATCTTTTGTGGCGGAGAACAAACTGAAAATAATCGGTATCGTAAGAAAAAGCTGAATTATAGTAACAAGATATTTTATCAATTTTAATACAACTTCGATTACGCTGATAACATGCTTTTCCGAAAGCACTCTGAATTTATTAATGTAAAACGGTTTTATTTTTTCTCTTCCGGTAGTTTCTATCTTTATATTTAATCTTTTGAATAAAAGCCAAATTATCCATATTAACAAAGCCTGCCCAACGACTATAGCGAGCGCCACTCCAAGTCTGTATAAAAAAGGTCTGTCTTCCTTGATTCTCTGAATAACGGGCAAAATAGGAGTTACCGATGTTACAGCATCGGTTTCCGTTATTTTTTCTTTTGTTGCGGGTTCTTCCCCGGAAACAGTACTAGATGTAGCGTCGGGGACCTCTTGAGCGAGGCAAAAAGAGAATGAAAATAACAGACAAATTACAAAAAATATCTTTTTCATCTATATAAATATTATAAATTATTACTTTAAAATTCAATAGTATAAATTTGTCAATAAAATTGATGACATCATCAATTTTTCATGCTAAAATATTCTTATGAATGTTGCATTATACTCTCTCGGCGCTGCCGAGGAGGTTACAGGTTCCAAGCATGTGCTTGAGATTGACGGGAAAAGTTACCTGATCGATTGCGGGGCTTTTCAGGGTTCACGGGCGGAAGCGGATCGTAAAAACAGGGACTTTGGCATCGCGGTTGACCGGATAGAAAGCGTTATTTTGACTCACGGTCATCTTGATCATTGCGGTCTTTTGCCTCTGTTGGTAAAACAGGGCTACAAGGGAAATATTTACGCCACCCCCGCTACAAGGGACATCGCAAGTTTGATAATGATGGACTCCGCCAACATTCAAGCTCACGACGCAAAGTACCTGCAAAATCAGGCTAGTAAAAAAGGGGAAAAATTTACATGGACTCCGCTTTTTAACGAGCATGACGCAATAAACGCGGTCGGGCAGACAATTGGAGTTTCATATAACAGACCGATGTTTATAGGCGACGGAGTCAGCATGGAATTCTACGACGCGGGGCACATTCTCGGTTCCGCCATCGCCGACATAAGAATTAAAAAAGGCGGCGAAGAATTAAACATTCTTGCCACAGGCGATTTGGGACGTAAGGGCAAGCCGATTATCCGCGACCCCGCAATTCCCGAAACAGCGCCCGACTACATCATTCTTGAAAGCACTTACGGCGACAGAAGACACGACTCGACCGATGAAGCGATAGAAAAACTGGCAACTATGGCAAAACGGACTGTCGAAAAAAAGGGAAAAATACTAATTCCTTCTTTCGCCATTGAACGCACTCAAGAGCTTGTTTATTATTTTCATCTTCTTGTAGACGACGGCACTATTCCTGAAATTCCCATTTTTGTAGATTCACCAATGGCAACTAACGCAACGACAATTTTTCAGGTACACCCCGAATGTTACGGAGAAGAAATAAAAGAGGCGTTTATCAAACATCATAAAAACCCGTTTGGTTTTAACAGTTTGCATTTTACCATCAGCGTTCAGGAATCAAAAGATTTAAACGAACACAAAGGACCGCTAATCATAATTTCAGCCGACGGAATGTGCGAAGCGGGAAGAATCCAACATCATCTTATTAATAACATACAAGACCCCAACACTACGATTATGACTGTCGGTTACATGGCGGAAAACACTCTTGGCAGACGCATACGCAACAGGGAAAGCGAAGTAAAAATCCACGGCGATTGGTACAAACTAAAAGCGCAGGTAGAGGAAATAAACGCTTTCAGCGCCCACGCCGATTATTTTGAAATACTTGAGTGGCTTAAAAAAGTTGATACTTCCAAATTAAAAGGGATATTCCTAGTTCACGGCGAAAAGAAAGCGCAGGCGTTCCTGAAAAAATATCTTGAAGAAAACGGTTACCCGAATGTCGAGATAATAAAATACGGCAAAACATACGAACTGACAAATTGAAATATTTTAAGTCGTCCGAAGATGTTTTTAATTGGTTATCCGATTTTATAAATCTTGAGCGTGGACAAAAACCGAAAAGTTTCAGGATAGAACGCATGCAAGTTTTAACGGAGATTGCGGATCACCCTGAATGTTGCGCTCCTTCCATACATATTGCAGGCTCAAAAGGCAAAGGCTCAGTAACAAGCATGTTATCTGCCATGTTAACCGCCGCCGGTTTTCGTGTGGCTCGCTATATGTCGCCCCATGTAACCGACATAAGGGAACGTATTTGTCTTGACGATTCATATTTCAGCGATGACATATACTGCTCCTGCGGCGACGAACTGAAAAACATCGTGGAGGAGCGTTTACCCGCCCTTGTAAAAACGCAACCAACGGCGGCGGAGCTTTTTTCCCCAACTTCCGATGACGGATGCGACCCTACATTTTGGGAGCTTTTAACGCTGTTATTTTTCCTATGCGCCAAAAAAGCAAAATGCGACGTAATGGTAGTGGAAACAGGAATGGGCGGTCGGCTCGATTCAACCAATGTGCTTGATCCGCTGGTTAGCGTAATTACATTAATCGAGTTGGAACACACAAATTTTTTAGGCGAAACAATAGATGCGATTGCGGAAGAAAAAGCTGGAATTATAAAAAAAGGCAAACCTTTAGTATTGGCAAAACAATGCGAGCAAGCGTTAAAAGTATTCAAGGAAAAAACGCAGGAAAAAAACAGTCCTTTAATTTACTTTCCGCAGACTGCCAATCTTTCCGACATAAAAATAACTACGCAAGGCACGGATTTTTCACTTTCCTTTAACTCCGACAAAAACATACCGCAAACTTCGCTATCATCTCTCTCTATTCCAATACCCGGAAAAGTGCAGGCTGAAAACGCCTCTCTTGCCATTGCCGCGCTTAAAATCGCTTTCCCAAAAATTGGCGAGGACGCTATCAGAAGCGGTCTTAAAAAACTAAAAATCCCCGCCCGCTTTGAAAAATTAATTCCAACGCAGGCAAGCAACATGCCGCCCTTCATCATTGACGGCGCACACACCCCCGAAAGCCTCGTCCTGTGCATAGAAACTTTTTGCCAACTCTACGGCAACAGCGGCGTTCTCCTCTTCGGCTGCGCTGCCGACAAAAACTCTGCGGCAATGGCACAAATAGCGTATCCGCATTTTGCAAAAATATTTATCACCACCCCCGGAACTTTTAAGGCAAGCGAACCTGACAAAGTTTACAACTCCTTTGCGGAAATCGCAGGGCAGGAAAAAACAGCGCTTGTAAAAGATACGCAAGAAGCCGTTAATCAGGCTATTTTATTCGCAAAAGAGAAAAGCCTGCCAATACTTGGGACAGGCTCTTTTTACTTGGTAGCGGAAATTAGAAAATTTTTTTGTGATTAGGCAACTACCATTGCCATCCCCAGATGCCTTTGCCGCCACGCTCACCCTTGCTTGTTAATCACTTTCTTCTCGATTAACATGCCGATAAAAAAGCCCGCTATTGCTCCTATGATTAGGCGGATAATGCCGAAACCGGGGAGTATGCCGATAAGAACCGCTCTTGTCAGCAACAGCGTACACTGCAAGTGTACATTTGGCGTGTACGCTACCTGCGTTTACTCTTCCGGCGTTTTTTCATCGGTTGTTGTCTCTTCCGATGTTGTTTCTTCTGGTATTGATATTTCGGGTATTGTTGATTGAACAGTTTGTCCGC
>NZ_BDHD01000017.1:0-27546 GCF_054786075.1 Treponema sp. R6D11
GCGATTTTCAAAATGGTACAAAGCAAAAAAGGAGAAAAAAGATGACAACGATTAAAGTAATAATAAACAATTACAACGAGTTTTGCGGTAATTGTCATTTACAGAAATACAGCGAGGTCAATAAGCAATTTTTTTGCGTTGGTTTTCAGAAGTTTATTGATAGGGGTAGTGTGTACCAAGCTAATCCTAGATTGTCTGAATGTATTATCGCAGAGGCTGATTACACAGCATTAAAGGAGAAAAAACAGAATGAAACAGCAAACACCAGATAAATGCTTGTGCGGCGCATTGCCTATCATCGAGGAAAAACCAGATGACAGCTTGGGCAAGGTATATAAATACAAATGTCCAAACTGTGAACAGAAAGAACTGCCTTTTATTGGGCAATGGTGGGATTGGGGTGCATTACAGGAATGGAATAGAATTGCACCAAAGAAGTCATACCGCAAACGGACACTTGAATATAACGAAAGTGGCTCATGTATAGCAGAACCTACAAGCATTATAGAATGGAAAGCCAAAAAAGGACATGACCATCTCACCATAGAAATATATGAGGACAATGGCAGATTTTATTTTGGGTATAGCTGTAGTTATAAGAACAGCGGCGCACATAGCGGATTAGGAATAATGGATACAGGTTTCCCGACAATGGAACTGTTAAAGAAATATATCAAAAAAAGAATAGTAAAAATAATTAACATGGACAAAGAAGCAAAAAAGATAGTTGATATGTTATTTCCGGAAAATATTCAACAGGAGTTATTTTAATGAAAAAGACATTTAAAGGGAATAATCGGAAAAACGGGCAAAATTCCGAGCGCTCGGAATTGACAGATTTTGAGAGGGTACGCTATACTTTAGAAACCAACTGACAACACCCCATTTAATAAAAACCGAGGAGGGCGGTTTACTGACCCCGCATACTCTTTAAGGGCGTGTTTTATGCAAAAAAGCGCTGACTCATTACTCTGTCTGTTCGACAAGAAACGGAATGAGAAGTTTACGGGCGGAATTAAAATTGGCTTTGATTCAGGGCGACCTGTTAATTGTTCGGAGTACAGCGACCCTAAAGACTTGCCCCCGCCAGTCCCCAAAGGCTTTTCCGTCCGTGAACAAATTAAAAAAGCGTGCGCCAGCGATTATTACGGTTCCCACACTTACATTTTAAGCGACGGAGAGATCACCCACGCTTCGACCGTCCGCACATGGTCGGGGCAGGGGATACACACCCTGTTAGACGAACTTTCGCCCGACGGAAACCGCAGTGCAAAACTGTCCTAAATGCGGCGCGCCCCTGCGGTATATTCCCGCAAGCCATACGGTTATCAGGAACGGGGGCGAAGGGGTGTATACCTTGGATGCGGAACCGTTGACCGTTATCAGTGAGAAGGGGCGACCCGTAACCGGTTACAGGATACACAAATGCGGAGAGAGTAATGCCAGTGAAAGCGAAGCCGACGGCGAAAAAGAAAAAACCGGCGGTTAAAACAGTAAAAAAGCCCCCCAACACCCCCCCGCCGCAGGGGATAGTCGTAGACTTTTCAAATCTTGGCATTGATGACCTTGCGTTGACCGCCAAAGAAGCCCGTTATGTATACTGGTACACCAACCCCGAATCAGACACCTTTCAGAACAGACCGAAGTCGGCGGTAAAAGCCGGGTATCCGCCGGACAACGCCAGAATAATAGCCTTTCAATTACACGGCAAAAAGCCCGTCGCCGAAGCGATACGCCGCCTTATGGAACCCCTGAAAATAGACGTAAAAGAGGAGTTTGAACACATAGTCCGCAGCCGGATAGCGAGGATACACTTTAACGTCGCGGATTATTACAAAAAAGTAACCATCAAGGAAAAAAACATCGCCACGGGGGAACTGGAAGACAGGGAAATTGAGGTGCTTAAAGACTTGTCGGAATTGACCCCCGAACAGTTGCTTGCCGTTGACGGCGTTGATTACAAGGGAATGACGGGGCGGAAAGTCTACCAATTTGCCGACAGGGAAAAATCCATGTCCGAAATGATGACCGTATACAACAAGCTGTACGGCGGACCCGCCAACGACAACAACGACGACGGCGAAGCCACAATGGAGATAATACGGGAGAGGCTTACGGTCAAAATTTCCGCCCGTGAAGGGAAAAACAAGGTAGGCAGAATAGCGGGGCTTATCGGCGACGGGGGGAACAGTCTTGTCCAAGAACTGTAATTACAGCGGATTAAGGAAGGGTCCACGGATACGACCGTTAAGCCATAACTTAAAGGCTATATACCATATCTTGTCAAAGAAGCTGTTGTCTTGGGGTTATAACGTGTACGTCATGGATTCAGTAAGAACGCGCTCCCGGTACATCACGATTAACACGGGGCAGGGTAATATCCTAAAAATCAGGTTATCCGACCACCCGCCGGGCAGACATTCAGATGCGGACTTTGACGTGTATACGGCGGAGCCAAGGAAAAAAGCCCTTGACTATAAGGAATTGTTGAAGGTGTTGGAAAAACGGTTAAAAGTGAAAAAAGAAAAGCCTTGGACGGAAAAAGGTTTTATCAAACTTAACGAAACGGGTACGCATAATGGGTAGCGGAAAAGACGGGCTGTTCACACCGGAGGAACGGCTAAACTACGCCGAAGCCTTTATAAAAGTAAACCAACAACCTTTAGACTTGGACTTTTGGCAACAGGAATACATAAGAGACACAAGCAAATACGCCGCCTTGAATAAAAGCCGCCAGACTGGATTTTCTTTCAGTGTCGCATTGAAGGGTTTGATCAAGGCAATGGACAAGAGCCGATTCAAATACACCCGGCAATTCGTGTCATATAACCTTGACGACGCAAAAGAAAAAATAAGCTACGCCAAAGAATTTTATCATTCAATCCCGAAACAGCACCGCAAGGAACTGGTAAGCGAAACAAAAACAAGCATGGAGTTTTACGACAAGGGCGGAAAAACGACAAGCCGGTTGCTGTCTATCGCCTGTAGGCAGCCCCGTGGCAAAAACGGCGATCTTGTATTTGACGAAATGGCGTTTTATCCCTTTAACCAACAGCGTAAAATATATACGGCGGGCTTGCCGGTAATATCCCGTGGTGGGTGCCTAGAGGCAGGGAGTACCCCCTTCGGAATGTTGGGGCAGTTTTACGACATATTCAGTAACGAAGGCGATAAATTCAAACAATTCCGGCGGTTCACGATCCCGTGGTGGTTCACGAAAGAGTTTTGCAAGGACGTACCTGAAGCGGTCAAACTTGCCCCGGACATGGACACGGAAGACAGAGTTGCGATTTTCGGCAAAGAAACGATACAGACGATATTCGATTCGATGTTCCTTGAGGATTTTCAACAGGAATATGAATGTACTTTTATTGATTCCGCTTTAAGCTATATAACGCTTGATTTAATACACGCCAACACGCCCGGCATGAGGGACGGGGACAGAGACCGCCCCCTTGACGAAGGGGAAGAAGAAAAAGACATTGAGATAAAAATATTCAAGACTGCGGACGATCTGTTACTGGGTTACGACCCCGAAATACACGGGCGGTTATTCATGGGATACGACGTTGCCCGGTTCCGGGACGCTGCGGTCATCTTTGTTATCGGACAATTACCCAACGGATTAAAAAGAAGCGTCGCAGAAATCGAAATGGTCAAAAAAGAATATGAATACCAGCTTGACCAATTCCGCAAGATAATGAAACAGGTGCGCCCGGTTCGGGCTTGCCTTGACAGTACGGGAATAGGCGACCCCCTGCGGGAAGCCCTGCAAAAAGAATTCGGCGACGCGATGGTTGAAGGCGTAAAGTTTAACAGCGTATCGAAAGAAGAAATGGCGATAGCCGTAAAAACGGGGCTTGAAAAAAAACGATATTTACTGCAAAACGACAGAAAATTCCACGGGCAGATTCATTCCATCAGGCGGACGGCGGTATCCGGCGGGGCTTTCCGTTACGACAGCACAAGGGACGAAGACGGTCATGCCGACAGTTTTTGGGCTTGGGCGCTTGCGGACAGGGCGGTTATTCAGGGAGCGGCGGCGGACAACGGAAACTTTTACACAAAATACGCTAGTAAAAAAAACGGGAATGTAGTACAATCAGGGAAAGAAAACACGGAAAGCAGCGTAATCAACACCGCCCCCGTTCTTACCGGAAGGCGTGGAAAGTCCATAACATCACTTTTAAGAGGTGTAGAACGTGCTAACCGGAAATAGGGGTCCAAGCCCCATTATACTGCGACGGGAACTTGCCAGACAAAGCGGTCAATTTTCCCCGCCGACTACATACATGGGAAACCCCCAAAATAGTAACGGCTTGCAATCGGCGTTATTCGATCCGCTCAAACAGGTACAAAACCAATACGGCAACCTTCGGACTGTTGACCGCTATTATAACCGCTCGATAAACTGTCAAACCCTGCGGCGGGTGTCAAGTAAGGCGTGGATTATTAACGCCTGTATCGGCAACACGATAAGGAAAATCGAACCGTTTTTGAAACCGTCTACCGACCGCAATATCCGAGGATTCGTCGTATTAAAGAGGGGCGAAGACATATCAAAAGCGTCGGGCAAAAAATCGGCGGAGCGGGAAACGATAGAAAAGTTTTTATTGCACACGGGATTCGTCGATGACCCGGACAGAGACGACGACTTCATAAAGTATTGCACTAAAATAATCCGTGATTTGCTTGAAATCGACCAGATAGCGACGGAGATACAGTATACAAACGCCCGTAAGCCCTGCGCTTTCTGGGCGGTTGACGCTGCGACCATTGAACGCATTGTACCGGGGCAGGAAAACCCCTACAAAATAAAATACGCCCAAGTCATAGACTATATCCCTTACGCTTGGTACACGAAAGATCAACTGATATTTGACTTTCAGAACCCCCGCACGGATATTGACTATTCATTTTACGGTTATTCCTACGTCGAACAGGCGATTGACCTCATAACAAGCGTAATCAACACGTTTACATATAACGCCGGATTCTTTACGGAAAACAAACTCCCCCGCGGTATGCTGTTAATCGACGGCGACGCGGATCAAGAGACCGTAGAAATGATGGAAGACTACATCTGCGACATTATGAGCGGCAACCCGTCTTCACAATGGCGTATACCGATTATCCCGTCCGGCATTAAAAAGGGAGAGGGCGGCGGCATACGTTGGCAGTCATTGACCGGGACAAACAAAGAAATGGAATACCAGAACTGGATGGAATTTTTAACTTCCGGCGTATTGACTTTGTTTGGTACTTCCATGGACGACATAGGATTACAGATAAATAAATCACAACCTATGGTAGAGCGGGACGCAAAACCGAAAATTGAGGCGGGCAAGAGCGCCATACTGGGGCATACCCTCACTTTCCTGCAATCCTACCTGAATAAAATAATCGAGAAAATCAACCCCAATTATTCGCTTGAATTCGTCGGATATGAACGGGACGATCCCGAACAGATATTGAATATCGACAAAAGCGAAGTGGAATCATACAAAACACTGAATGAAAAACGGCAAGAGAAGGGATTAAAGCCGCTTGACTTGTCGGAGATAAAAAACCCTGCGGATATTCCCTTATCGCCGCAAGCGGTACAACTGTTTCAACACGCACAGCAGGGCGGCATGATGGGCGGAATGGGCGACTTCGGCGGAGAAGAAGGTGGCATGGAAGGCGAAGCCCCCGAAGGGGACGGAGCACCTAACACGGACAACGAGGCGTGGGACGCATTGGAAGCGGAAAGCGGCGGCGAACCCCAAGAAGGGACGGAGAAATCCCTTGCCAGATCGGGCGATGTTATAAGGATAGAGATATAGTGATGACAATGATTTTTTTACCCGTAATAACCTTTCTTTTTACTGTCTCTATGGCTTTTTTATGTTTTTGTTATATAACTTCCGTTAAAGGGCATATTTTTGTATATAAAGTGATGTTTTTTTCTAACAGTAGAACAGACGATTCGACAGTAAAAATAGTTGTTTATACTCCGAGCGGGAAACCCCTTGTTATATCCGCATTTGGGATAAAAGAGAATAACATCACTAAGAAAACAGAACTATTGCACGAGCTAATGAAAATCCATAAACCCAATAAATTAATTATTGAAACCACAGGGATTGGAGAAGCTATATATGAAAACCTTGCAAAAATATTTGGGTGCAACAAAATAAAGAGAATCACAAGAATAAGGGGGTAAACAAATAATGGCAAAATACCAGCGGAGAAAAACGGCGCAAAATAATAACCCCTCTTTCGAGTGGGACGTACTCTGTTACGAGACAACAAAAAAGACTTATAAAATAAAAAACAAGGCGACGGGCGAAATACGGTCTCTTTCAAGAGCCGAATACATAGACCTAGTGAACAGGCAGGGGAAAAATGATTGGAAGTAGTAGGAAAATGAAAATAGCCATTGATTTTGACGGTACTTGCGTAACACACGAATACCCTAATGTCGGGCAGGACATAGGAGCCGTACCAGTGCTTAAAAAACTTGCCGCCGACGGGCATAAACTTATTTTGAACACCATGAGGTGCGGCGATCAGTTACAAGCCGCCGTGGACTGGTTTAAGAAAAATGACATACCCCTATACGGCGTGAATGAAGACCCCGGACAAAAAAACTGGACGCAATCGCCTAAAGTGTTTGCGAACCTGTATATTGACGATGCCGCCTTGGGGTGTCCGCTGGTTTATTCGGGGAGAGACAAGCCGTATGTGGACTGGGAGAAAGTAGAAGCGATATTCGCAGAAGAAACGGCGTATCATAGCCCCGATCCCGTATTAATCAAAAAGTATCAGAAATTTCCTTCTGAAGGTATCCTAAAGGAACTAGGTTATAATGAGGAAGAAATAAAAATAATGAAGCAAAATTGGAAAGCAGAGAAGGGGTAGGAATGAACATAGACCTTTCCATAACCGATATTACACCCCAAAACAGGCGGATCAAAATGCTGAAAGCCGTCCGATCTTTATCGCGGCATTTAGGCGTTCCCGTATCGGTCGCGGACAGAAAAAATAAACACAAGCACGGACCCGAACCGTTTTTATACAAAGCGCAAGAGGAATTGAATTATAAGTGGTATAACTTTTTTTCCGCCGCCTTGAAAGACACATATTTATTCGTAATCAAATATTTTGGCTTGCCCGAAATGAATACCGTCGTCAAAAAAGCGAACCCCGATGACCCCTTGACCCATAAAGGAAAAGTGTTATACAGCCCCGAAACCGGGGAACCGATTAAAAAAGCGGAGTGGGATCGCTTCGTCGAAACGCTTGAAAAGTTTTTGAACAAGCGACTTAAAGACGCTGATAAAAAAATAATACTCGACAGTAAGGCGTTGGGGCGTGTGCTTGACCGTATGCTTAAATACAACACATTGGAAGCGGTTAAAGAATTATCCCTCGATGACGTGGAGTATCGGGGTAAAACACTGGATTGGATTAGCGACAGCGTAAAGAACATGAAAACCGCCCTTGGCGACGAATTAAGCCGCCCCGAAATGGCGCGGATACAGGTATTACAGATGTCGGCGGCGGAAAAAATCACCAAAGCGTCCGCAACGGTAAAATCCGACATAAGGCAGATATTGATTGACGGCGTGAAGTGCCGGAAGGGAAAGGGGCAAGTGTCGCAAGCCATATTCGACCGCATGACCGGCGCGAACAGGGACTTTCAGAGAATAGCCGACACCGAAATACAAAACGCTTCTAACAATTCTTTCTTGCTTGACGAAGTGGCGGGAGCGGAACCGGGCGAAAAGGTTTATTTTCAACGGATTGAGCGCATAGATTCTAACACTTGCGAATTCTGTAAGAAAATGCACGGGGTCGTCGTTTTATGGAGCGATCACCCGTTACCGTCGTCGGATAAGATAGACGACCCGATAGCGAAATATGCCATTTGGGATGGAAAGGATTGGGACGGCAGAAAAGAGATGGTCGCAAACGGCGTGTTTCACCCTTATTGTTATGATTCAGAGACCGAAGTAATGACGCATAGGGGCTGGAAATTCTTTAAGGATTTGCTGGACGATGACAGGATAATGTCCATAAACCCAGAAAATCAGGAAATCGATTTTGTGCCGTTTGTTAATCGGGTAAGTTATGAATATAGCGGGAGAATGATACATTTTCTAGGCAGAAACTATGATCTTATGGTAACGCCGAACCATAATATGCTTTATGCGACAAACAAAGGTTTTTATCACGGAATTGAAGCGCAAGAACTTATTAAAAAAGTAGATTACTCATTACCGCGAGGCGTAGGAAAATGGCGATTAAAAGATGACGCAACGTCTGTAATGTTAGACACTGAAACAATCAGCAATGGGCAATATTTAAGATTATGGGCTTGGTATCTCGCGGAGGGAAGCGGCAGAAAAAAAGGAAAATATTGTGAAGTCAAGTTAGCCCAAAAAGACCCGCAGAAAATAATTAATGATTTATCTGAATTAAAGAATATTCTAAAACCGACAGAGGAATCCGTGTATATATACGGGAAGGCGGCGGAACCTTTTAGCGTGATGTTTGGAATAAAAGCGGAAAATAAATATATCCCGCAATTTATAAAAGATTCATCAGCAGATTGTATAAGGGAATTCTTAGACGCTTTTAGCCTTGCTGACGGTTCAAAGTTTGTAAATAGAAAAAGCCATAAATCATCTTATGCGGAAACAAAAAATGAAACGGTTTTAAGGACTTCCTCTCTAAAAATGGCGGATGATTTATGCGAACTCATTGTAAAAGCCGGGTGGATGCCTTCTGTATACAAACTAGAACAAAAAGGGAAATTGAATCATTTTGCCAATGGCGATTACACGCTAAATACCGATTGCTATAATATTACAATATGTAAATCAAAATACCGCCATTTTGGGAAGGATGTACAAACAGGGCATAAACCAAACCATAATCCGGTAGAAACAAACTATAATGGCATAGTTTACGATGTTGAACTGGAAAAATGGCATTTTTTGCTTGTCAGGCGCAATGGAAAATGTGCATGGAGCGGTAACTGTAGAGGCTCGTGGGTAAAGTATAACGGGAAGGCGGTAAACGCCCTTGTAGCGGAAATACAGGGCAAGTCCAAAGAGTTTAACGAAGCCCTTGAAAAAACAAAGCAAGAGTATGAAGATAAGGGCGTTAATAACCCCAACGACAAAACGCCGGGATTCACGGAAAGCCTTACGAAACGTTACGGAGCCAAGCACGGCAAGCAAGAACGCCGGCGTTACGGACAGGCGTTTGTTCAGGCGAAAAAAGAATTTGAGGAACGGGGTATAGAATACCCGACAAGCAAAACGCCGGGCTTCGACAAGAGGGTGCAAGAGATTTACGAAGAATTTGACGGCGTGGACAAGTCCCTCACTTATTCCGGGCATAAGCTACAGGACAAATACCGTTTTGCGGGGTTTGATATATCGGTCGAAAACAAAAAAGGCAGTACCCGGAGCGGTATTGACGGCGACGGTCAGCGGAAAGTTTTGTCAAAAAAGAACCATGGGAAAATGGTTAAATCAATAAAAGAGCGTGTGCGTGAGGCACTGGGGGGAATTTTATGAGCGTTATATTTGGAATTACGGTAGATACCGATGCGGTAGATAAATCTTTCGGAGAATCGTTTGGCGGTTGGGACGACATACAAAAAGCCTTGACGCATAAGTATATCCGCCGTATCCCCAAAAAGAGCGGCAAGGGGTACTGGTACATATACGCAGAGACCTTTCAAAAACCCCTTGCGGCGTTAAAAACATTTTTCGGGCTTCAAACCAAGGCGATCTCCGACACCTACGAGAAAAATGACATAAAAAAGGACTTCGGCGCGGACAAAAAGACTTTCGCCGCCCACCTTCTTGAATACCTGTCAAATAAATTGAAGTGGGACACTTTTTTCAAGAAAAAAGAGAACAACGACGGATTCAAAGCGCCCAAGAAAAGCCCGCCGACGGGAACCGGGGGCGGCAAAAATACGGGCGGAGTAATTGACAAAAACGTCAAAAGGGGCGATAATAAAATTGTATTGAATCGCAGCCTGATGCGGAGAATCTGGGGAATATACAATAAGACGGAGGAAGAAAATGGAACAAATAACATTGGTAATGAGCGAGGAGAAATACCCGATGTTGCTCCGGCAGTACGGAGCGGAGGGAGCGAGGAAGACGGCGATCAATATGTGTCTAGCGCAGAAACAGGAGATAACGGCGGAGAACCTTTACAGTTGCCTGTCAACACTGGAGAGAGACCTGCAAGAGACATTCGGCTAACAAAAAAACAAACAATAAATATCCGTGAGGCTTGTTTAGAGCTTCTTAATTCAAAAACAGACGACCAGATGACCGAAGAAGACAAGGCTTTACTTCGGCAGTATGAAGGCGCGGGCGGACTGGGAGAGGAAGGAGCCAGTACCCACGGGACTTTGTACGAATACTACACCCCCCGCACGGTAACAAAAAAAGTGTGGGAAATCGTAGACAAATATATCCCCGGAAAAAAGAACGTGTTAGAGCCGTCTTCGGGCATAGGGCGTTTTGCCGAAGACAGACCCGACGACAAATTCGTATTGAACGAGTTTGACAAGACTTCGGCGCGGATAGCGGGAATACTGCACCCCGATCAACTGGTGATACCGGGGGCTTTTCAAGAGATGTTTAAGCCCGGCAAGGAAGGATACAAGGGGCAGAAATACGACGTTGTTATAGGCAATCCGCCTTACGGCGCTTACGAAGGCTTATGGAAGGGGCGCGGCGAAGGCAAGGGGCATACCAGATACGAAGAATACTTTATTGACCGCGGGCTTGACACCATGCGTGAAGGCGGAATTATGGCGTTTGTAGTGCCTTCCGATTTTTTACGCAAGGGCAACAGTAAAATAAAAGAGAAAATCGCCGCCAAAGGCAAGCTGTTGGAAGCGTGGAGACTACCCAACGGCACATTCAACACTACCGGCGTTGGTACGGATATAATCATAATCCGCAAAGAACCGGGCGATTCCGCAGATTTTTCAGATAACGCATTTTTCGAGAAAAACCCCGACATGGTAATGGGGACGGAAACCACAAGGGTCGGGCGTTACGGGAAAGAAGAAAGTTTTATAGGGCTTGCCGACGGCGAAAGTTTTGACGAAGCGATAGACCGCATAAGGGCGGATAAAATGGAGGCTGTCCCCGTCGGCGCGAAAACCCAAGCGGAACAGGCGGAAGAAAACGTCAAAGTGGTTGTCAAGGAAGGCAACAAAAAAAGCAGATTGGAGAAACCAAGCGCGGGTCGGACAAGATCGGAAGCGATGATGGGCAACGACAACGCCGCCGGATCGCATGACGTTGATTCCTTAGAGGAATTTAACAAGAAGTATAACAAAAATATTCCAAGGGAAACCTTGGCGTTGTGGGAATTCACGAACTGGGACGGATCAATAGACGTTGCCCGCCTTGAACATGGGCGGCAAGGGCTATTGGAATATATGCAAAAAAGCGGAAACTACGTCCAGACTGCGGACGGCAAATGGTACGACATCGTGAACTTCGCAAGCGGCAATATCTACCAGAAACTGAAGGAATTGGAGAGGGACAAAGACGACTTGACCGCAACGGAGTACAAACGGCAAAAAGCCATTTTGGAATCGGCGAAGCCGACCCCTAAAACGGTACACGAATTCATGATAAGCCCATTGTCGGACTTCGCCATAAAATATGTCATTGAGGAAGAACTGAACGACAAGCAGGATTCCCTTATTCAAGGTTTCAAAGACTGGGTGTGGGAATTGGGTACTGGTTCCGTCCCGCCGTCGATAACGAAGCACGACATTATCGACTATGTAAACCGAAAATCAGTCAGGGCGGACAGTAAAGCGTCGGACAAGGAAGCCGCAGCCCGTGAGCGCGACAATACGATCAAAGTACGCCGGGAAGCGACCGAAGCCCTTTTTAACCAGTTTATCCGCGAACAGTTGTCAACGCAGGAACAAGAGCGCATGGCGGAAATGTGGAACAGGCAGTTTAACGCCGTAGTGGACCCCGACCACACGAAGATACCCGCCTTCGTGGACGGCATAAGCCGGACATTCAAGGGCGACCCGCTTAAAGTAAGCGACATACAGTTAAAAGGCGTAGCGACGCTTGTAAACCGAGGGAACGGAATATTAGCGTATGATGTCGGCGTTGGAAAAACCTTAACGGGTATCCTTGCGACGGTAAGCCAGATACAGACGGGGCGGGCAAAAAACCGCTAATCTGCGTACCGAAGTCGGTATACAAAAACTGGATTTCCGAAATACAACAGTTATTCCCGAACATAAAGATCAACGACCTTTATAATTTTAGGAATATCGACCACCTTAAAAACCCCGACGGCACCCTGAATATCGAGGAAGGGACGCTTTCAATCTGCACATACGAAGCGACGCAGATGATCTCTTTCAAGCCGGAAACGATAGATTTCAAACTTATGGCGGATATGTTGGACAGCCAGTCCGCCGTCGGCGTTACAGCGAGCGACAGGGACAAAGCGGCGGAAAAAGAGCGTATTCAAACAAAACTGGGCAGGGCGACCAAAGCCGGAGACAGGCAGACGAACTGGGAAGACACCGGCTTTGACCACATAACCGTTGACGAATTGCATAACTTCAAAAACATTTTTTCACAGGCGAAAGGGAAAGAAAAAACGTCAAAAGAAGAAGGAAACGCAAACGAATTTACCAAGATAACCGGCGGTACTCCGTCCGACCAAGCCCTTAAATTATTCGCCATTACGCAAATGGTACAGAGGGTAAACAACGGGCGCAACGTGTTTGGATTGACGGCGACACCCTTTACAAACTCCCCCATCGAAATTTACAATATTCTTTCACTGGTAGCCCGCGAGAAACTGAAAGAAACCGGGATATACAACCTTCACGAATTTATGGCGCAATTCGCCGCCTTAAAGTCTGAATTGGCGGTAGATTCACAAGGCGACGTAGCCGAAAAAACGGTTATGAAAGAATTTAAGAACCTTGTCGCGCTTCAAAAACTTATCAACACATACATTGACAAAGTGGACGGAGAGGAAGCGGGGGTCATACGCCCGAAAAAATCAACGCATTACGAAGACTGCACCCTGAATATGACGTTAGCCCAAAAAGACCTTGCCGAACAAATTATTCATTACATGGACACCGCCGACCCGAAGGAAGATCCGGGCGCGACGCTTAAAGGCATTAACGCCCTTCGGCAGTTGGCGTTATCCCCCCGGTTGCTTGAAAAATCAAATATAGTAACCTTACCCGACGACATGGGCGATTTCGTAACGTCAAGCCCTAAAATGACGTTTGTATGCGATTCGGCGGCGGAACTTTCAAAAACCGCCGGACAGGTCATCTACTTGCCGCAGGGGATAAGTTATTACAAAGAGGTCAAAGACTATCTTGTAAAACGGGGCGTGGACCCCGAAGCGATAGCCTTCTTATCACCGCAGCACTTACCGAGCGGGACAAACAAAGACGGCAGCGATAGGGGCGAAGAAGAAAAAGCCAGAATTATGAAGGACTTTAACGACCCCAACGGCAAGATTAAAATTATCATCGGGTCGGAAACGATAAAAGAGGGCGTGAACCTGAACGGCAACACCTCTACCCTTTATAACTGTATGCTTGACTGGAATCCCACCGACGCTATACAGGTAGAGGGGCGCATACACCGGCAGGGCAACAAACAGGGACACGTCCACATCGTCTACCCGCTTATGAATGACAGCATTGATTCTTTTATGTATCAGAAACACGACGAAAAATCAAAGAGGATCGCCGCCGTGTTCTCATACAAGGGCGACACCCTGAACGTCGAAGAAATAAACCCCGAAGAAGCGAAGTTTAGCCTTATCAAAGACCCGGCGAAAAGGGCGGGTATGCAAATTAAGCAGGAAATTGAGGTCATCAAAAATCAGGTGCTTATCGCACAGGCGACCTGCGACAAGATAGTTGAAAACGCAAGCCGTCGGCGCGAGTATCAGGAAGAAATAAAAAATTGCCAGAAACAAATTGAACAGATCAAAAAAGCCGCCAAAAAAATAAGCGAAATGTCGGACGCTGAACTCATAAGGGAACATGGGAACAAGTACAGGGAAGACGACGAAAGTATCGAAGAGCGGTTTGACGAATTCGACGGCGTGAAAGAAAGCAGTTGGGTCGGAGGGAAAAACCCTAAAGACTTCCGCAAGGAATACGACAGGGTAAGCAAGGCGGCGACCCAGTACCTTCAAAAATACATTACAAGCGCAAAGAGCAAAAGCGAAACCGTAGAAAACACCCTGCGGCGGTACAACGTGGACCCGACCAATGAGAGGTCGGCGACCGAAGTTGCGTCAAAGTTTGGGAAAGAAGCGGTAAGACTTAAAGAAAATATCAAGAAAATTGAATCAAAGCGCGACGAATATATCGAGAAGGCGAAAAAACAGATCGCCAAAGAAGCCAAGCCCGGATTAACCGTAGCCGAAGCGACAAAACTTGTTACTAAAGACATAGCTAAAAACCTTCGCCCTATGGACGAAGTGAAAGAAGAAATCTTGGCGGAGCGCGAAGCCAAGAAAAATGAAACGGTTAAAAAATCGGTCGTATTCGTTATCGACAGCGTAATTAAAGTGGAAAAGAGGGCGTAATCATGGGAATATTGTTTATTCTGAAATCGAAACAGCCGGCGGACCCGAAGTTTGAAGAACTGAAACGGCGGATAATCGAACACCTGAAAGCCCAAGACAAAATGGAAAACACCATTGAAAAGGGCGGCATGGCGATAGGGACAATCCGTGAGTGGAAGGGGAATAAATACATAAAGGGCGCTGATAATAAATGGCGGCGGTATTACAACAAGGAAACCCGCGGGGCTAAAGTCTCAATAAAACGCCTTATCAAAAAAGTACAGGCGATTAACAGCCCCGAAGAACTTATTAAACTCGTATTGTTGCACCGGGACAGGTTTAGCGACGACAACGGACACCCGATCCCCCTTGTGCAGGAATTAAGCAAATATGTGTCGGAACGGCAGGGGAAACTTGCCCCGGAAAAACCCGCCGCAGCTCCTAAAAAGACGGCGGCAAGCAAACAACCCGAAGCGAAAGAAAAAACGCAGGGAACCGCCGACGATAAAACCGTCAAGGAACAGGACAAAGAGGACGCGGAAAGATACGGCGTATCAGTCGCCGTGTATAAAGACGCTATAGAACCATACATAGAAGGCGAAATATCGCATGAAAGAATGATAGTCCGTCTCGAAAAAAACGGCATAAATCACGATCAAATGGCGAAAATTTCCGGTACCCTGTCTTATGAGAACCCACCTAAAGCGGAAGAATTTAATGAAAAATTAATGACAGATGAAGCCCTGAAAAAAGAAGAATCGGAAAAATTACTTACCGAGATGCACCAGAACCGCAGCGACGCTATGAGGGGCAACAAAAACGCCTACAAGGGCGGACCCAAGCCGGAAACAAAAAAAGAAATCAAGGCGGCGCAAGAGGAAGAAAAGAAAGCCCGCAAAAAGGCGAAAATGCCGGACAGCCAAGAGCCGACCAGTGCGATAAAGGATTCTACATGGGATCCGAAAAGCGAAGATTACCGCTTTAAGGACACGGGATATATCGCCGGAAGCCGTAAGGAATTAGCCCAAGCGTACATAAAGCGTATGGCAAGGGAAGGGTTACAGGTAACACACGATACCATTGACTGGGAAAACATAGAAGAAAATGAGCGTGTAGCCGAAGATATGATCACAAAACAAAATTTAATGGGAAAGCCGGACTGGGAAACCCTGAAAACAGGGGGGCTGAAAGGGAACGCCGGATATTTGATCAATGAGATATATAAAACTATCCCGTCAAAGCCGGAGAAAAATACCGGTGAAAACAGGTTTGTTTTTTCGTTGGCGCTTGACGCAATCCGTTCACGGCTTGAAAGCTGTAAGACGCTTGACGACCTCCGGGAAGCGGCGCTGGAAATTGACGGCGAAAGAACTGGTTATTTTATCCAAGCGACCAGAACGCCGGAGTATCTTGCCCTTGTGGAAAAGCAGGAAAAAGCCGCTGAAAATTTAAAGGAATACCGCACAAAGTTGGGCAAGAAAATCTATGAAAGATGTAATCAGGGCGACCCCTTCAAAGAAGCAAAAGACCTGATGAAACAATTAGGCTACAAACCGCCCGTTATTGAAAGCCTGTTTTTTGCAGACGGAAGTTGGGGCGGTACTTATTATAGTACGCACGGAAGCAGGCTGTATAAACTTCTTTTGGCGGGCAAGAGTATGTACGAGGGCAAGAGAGCCGAAATTGAAAGCAACAGCACAATTACTGAAAAAACACTGATTGACGAGAAACACAAAATAGAAGACGCAATGAGCGAATCACGTCAAAAAACCAACGAGGAATTAAGGCTAACGAACCCAATGAAAGGTATTTGGCAGATTTTAGGAAATAAATTTGCCGATGCAATGTCAATTACCGGCAATAATAGGGATTGGGAAAAGAATTCATTTGCCAAGCATAACGAGAAAGCCCACATGATGGAAGAAGACGATTTTTCATGGGCGGAAAAAAGATCAACGGGCGGGGGCGGCGGCGAGCGGCAAAGCCAGTTTGAACTTTTAGTCGCCGATAAAATTGTGAGAAAAGGCGGTCGGGCGGTAAAGGTAGAATCTACCGAGGACTTGAAAAAAGCCTTTAACCTTCGTGATGTGCAGTCGGGGAATTGGGTATTGAACGACGTAAAGTCGGCGAAATTCCATGTTGAAAATATCGCCATGGGACTGGCCGACCTTGCGGACGTTACCGGGATACCCGATAACCTTGTTTCGCTTAATGGGCGGCTTGCAATGGCTATAGGCGCGAGGGGGCATAATAAATTCCTTGCGCATTACGAATCTTTGGAACGTGTGATTAATATTACAAAAATGAAGGGCGGCGGCTCCCTTGCCCATGAGTGGTTTCACGCCTTCGACAACCTTATAGCCGAGGCCATGACAGGCGGCAAATACAATCTGTTCCTTACGGAAACAAACGACGAAGATTTAACGGACAAACAGCGTAAGCTCATGGACAATCTTCGGTGGTATAAAAGAGGCATGAAAGACGGCGATTCTTATTATAGAAGCGCTTACGAAATGGCGTTAAAAGCCGCAAAAAAAGCGGGTATCGCCGTAGACGAATTAGACGTTGCCGAAGAACACGTCCAGAAAATAAAGGGCGCTTTTAAGAATCTGGTCAGGGCGATGAAAGCGGGAAAAACAATGAAGCCGAAAGTGTATAGTTACACAAAACAGGATTACGAAGCGGCGCAACAGTTATTCCGTGATCGCGGCAAATGGCTGGGGTTAAAAGAGGGAATGACCGCCGATGAAGCGATGGAAGCCAAGCAAGGGTGCAGAGTTGCAAACATGACCCGTGAAAGATTAGATAAACTTGTTGCGGTCTGGGCGGAAGGCAATCCGAAAGGCGGAACCGTTACGACAAAATCAAGCGAAACATCGTCGGATTTTTATGTGGCTTCAATGGAACTTGACCACTTCAAAGAAAAAGGATACTGGTCATCGACCCTTGAAATGGCGGCGAGGGCGTTTGCGGCTTATATTGACGACAAACTGGTAGAGAAGGGACAGAAAAACACCTACTTGACGGCAAGATCGTCAAACGACGATTACAAAGAAGGCTATAAAGCCCATTATGGGAAAACCCCAAGACCCTACCCCGAAGGCGAAGAACGCAAGGCGATTAACGCCGCTTTCGACGAATTATTTAAGATCGTGAAGGAAACCGGAGCGATAAGGAAGGCTATTATGGCAGAGTTTGTTCTCACGTTACAGAAGTCGGAAGGGAGCAAGTTAAACTACTTCAAAAAACTTGTCCTTGATCACCTGAATACCCTTGAGGAAGACGGCAAGGAACTTAAAAAGTCCCTTATACAGGCGGAAACGGCGGAGATCAACAAGTCCGGGCGGGGCTTGCCCGTCGGGACTATAAGGGATTGGAAGGGTAATAAGTACATCAAGACGGCTCCGGGCAAGTGGAAACGGAAATACGACAGCCACACCAGAGGCGCGAAAATGGCTATTGGGGCGATAAAGAAAAAAGTCGCCGCGGCAAAAACCGAAAGCGAAATGCTACAGATTATCAACGACAACAAAGCCCGTTTTTCGGACAGTAAAGGAAAGCCACTCCCCTTTGTCGAGGAACTTCATAATTTCGTCCAGCATCAGGCTAAGCCGAAGCCGACGGCGAAAAAAGAACCGCAGAAGAAGCCGAAGGAAGCCCCGAAGTGGGAGAATCCGCTTGCCAAGTACCCGAAAATCGATCCGGTGCTGACAGCCAGAACGATAGGCAACGTGAAGTATCAGGCGGCGGCGGAAACCCCCGAAGGGCGGCGAAGCATGGTCAACGATCTTATAAAAAAATACGGCGTTACCAAAAAAGACGCAGAGGCGTTTGTGGACGTTATTAAAAACGCTACCGACGACGACCGGTTGAACGCCAGAGAATTTGCGGACGATGATGCGAAAAAACAGGCGACGGAAAAACTAACAGAACTGAAGATCAACGATAAAATGCCCGAAAAAACAAGAGAACAAAGAATCGAGAATTTTCTCAATTATCTTGTAGACGAAGTTATCAACGGCAGAATGACCGCCAGCGACGCTTTTTTTGAAATGCAAAACACCAGAGAAAAGATGAAATACATCACGGAAAGCCGGGCAAGGGCGGCATTTGGATTAAAGCCGGGCAAGTCTTTTCACGACGCAATGCGTGAACAGTTAGGCGTTGACATTTACAAGAAGGGAGATGAACGATTTATTAAAAACCCCAAAGAAGCTGCGGGCAAAAGCCCGGCTAAAGACTTGGTGGATCGGTATCATAGCGGATTATCGACACTGACCCAAGCCGTTGAACAAATTGCCGCAAGATATGCAAGCAAGAAAATATCGGAACAGGAAGCGGTAGAGGCGGTACGAGGTCTTGACGAAAGCAAAATGGACTATGCCATGACAAAACTGAACAGTGCGATAAGAAAATACAGGGAAGCCAACGAAGACACGGATAAAAGTCCGGCAAAAAACGCATCCGCCAAGAAAAAGAAAGGGAAAGGCAGGGTGCTTCCCGACGGCGTATCGGAACAGGACGTACTCGATACAGCCCATGACATTTTCAAGAAAAACCCAAAAATAACGCTGTTTGACTTGTTCCGGGCGGTAAAAACGAACCTTGGAATACCAAAAGACAACTACGACTATGATACTGATTTGGTAATCCAAGACGACCCCACCTTTACAAGAATTCCCATTGGGTCATGGGAGTCAAGTGAGGACATAGACAAGCAAGAACCAGACAATAAGCCGGAAAAAGAATCTAAAGGCTATACCGCCGTCCAGCAAGAGGAAGCGCAAAAACTTATAGATATGGCGGAACGCCTGTTAAAAAGGGCAAGAGGCGATCATGTCAAGTATTCAAAACAATGGCAGACGATGGAAGATCACATATACTCGCAATTAAAGGGCATGGGCTTGTCGCATGAAAAGGCGAAAGATGAAGCCTTTTATATGGTCATGCGTGCCGATGCCAAAATACATGAGGAAGAAAGGCGGCAGGCTAATGGTGTCAAAAAGGCGGTAACAGAGGTGCTTGTGGATATTTTCGGAAATTAGGTGTTGACAAGTATGTTTTAGTTTAGTAGTATTACAGTACAACTGAATACTATTGGTTTGCGCCGAAAAAGGGCAGCCAGAAATCTCGATTAATTTCGGGGTTTTTGGCTGCCCTTTTTTTGTCTTTTCGGGGGAATTTTGGACGATTTGAAAGACAGAGACAGCGAATTCTATCTCAATTTAATCCTGCGAAAGTCGGACATCTCAACAGACGCAGACGGGAATTATATCTTTGAAGTCGAAGCGTCGAATGAAAATCTTGACCTTCAGAAACAGGTCGTGCTTCAAAGAGCGTTACTCGACAGTAAAGACGATTTTCTGAATACGGGCGTTATAAGTTACGACCACCAACACAAGAGGCGCGGACCCGACGGGGAGGTTATTTCCGACCCCACAATGATAATCGGCGAACCCATCGAGGTACGGACGGAAGGCAAAAAAACTATCGTCAAAGGAAAACTGTATCACACAAGCGATAAAGCGCAAGAGATCATCAATTTGTTAAAAGCGAAGTCCACACGGATAAAAGCCAGCGTCGGCGGCATATTCCCAAAGATCGTGAAAAACGCAAAAGACGGCATTGAAAGAATAACAAGCGTATTTTGGAACGACTTAGCGCTCACCCCTTCCCCCGTAAATCACACCGTATCGCCGGCGTATTTTGCGAAAAGTTATAACCCGGACGAATTCGTTAAAGCTCTCATGGCTACTTCGGACACGACCGACCACGCACAATTTACGGGCGGCAGGGCGATGACACCCGAAGACGTAGGGGGTAAAAAACCCATTGACGTTACAAAAATCGGAATAAAGAAACTTGTAAGGCTTATGGACGAAGGAAAGATCGACACCGAAGAAGACGCGGTAGGTTTCCTTGTTGAGCAAGGAATTGACGAGGCTAATGCGCGGACTGCCGTCCGCGAAATTATATTTCAAGGAGGGCAAACAACCATGAAAGGAAAATTTGCCAGTGCGGTATCCAACATTCTTAAATCCCTTACGGGAAAAGATGATGGAAAAGGAAACAATAACGAGGACGACACCGAAAAAGACGATGATCTCGACCTCGATATTGCGGGTCTCGATACCACCGATGAAGACGATGAAGGAAAGGACGTTGGAAAGTCAACCAAAGTGATTAACGCCAACGAACTTCTTGTAAATCTTCAGGAGGATCTGGACGGAATCAAAAAATCCCTTGACAGCGTTGAGGACATCAGGCAGTCCATTGAGGACTTGGGCGACGCAGTTACGGAGATTTCAAAGGCGCTTGCCATTGTTGCCAACGCCCCCGCTCCCACACAGTCAATACTGGGCAAGAGCGCGGGACAGACACAGGGCATACAGAAGGGCGGACGCTCCGCTGTAAAAGATCGTCCGACATTGCAGGACTTTGAAAAGGCACAGATTGTGATTAACAAAGCCTACAAAGCGGGCAGAATTGGGCTGCACGAAGCGACAAGGATCGAAGGGGATATGCAAAAAGCTGTCCGCGATCCGAACTTCAATCTTCGCGCAGAAGATTACGATTTCCTCATGCAGGAAATGAAAGCGACCGCTTAAACCATTGGGAGGTTAAAAGATGGGTTATTTTGACGCAGGAGCCCTCGGAGGGGCAACAACCGGGTCGAGCGCAACCGAAGCAAAACAGATCGACGATCTTAACAAGGCTTTAATGGCCGGGTATGAGACCGACGCTGCTATTATGGTCAACGGTCGTGCGATGATCCCCGAAAATTTGGAAGCTACCATGATGAACGTCGTGGCGGCTTTGAAAGAGGATTGCAAAATTCTCAATTCAGTCAAGAAGGTGCCTGTACGCAGTACGGTACATGAACTTAACCGCCGGACTTCTTTCGGCAGTTTCAAGTGGAACACGGTGCCGGAAGGCGGCGCTTCCAACGATACCGATCAGGCGGTCGAAAGAGTGATCTTTCCGCAGAAGTACATTCAGACAAGACGCTCCGTTACCAAACAAATGGAAGCGGCGGAAACTTTTGAAGACGCTTACACGTCTGAAAAACTTGCCGGTACTGAAGTCGCCTGTCAGTCTGCGGAATATCAGATATTCCACGGGGACGCAGCCGTTATCCCTACGGAATTCGACGGATTCCTTGCCGCCATTGAAAAGTCCAAACAGCCGAACATCAAAGACGCAAGGGGTAATTCTCTTGGTCATTTCGGCGAAGGGCTTTTTGACGACGTTGCGCAGCAGATTTGGGACAGGGGCGGTTCCGTGAACAAGGCTCTTTTCCCGTCCGTTCTCGCAAGGGACGTAAAAGAACTGTTTACCGACAGAATCCGCATGGCGGTCAAAGACAACCGCGCGACATTCGACCAGTTGCCGGATTATCCGACAGCCATCGGACCCGTTATCTCCTTTAGCGGCGAAGAAGCGGGCGCGGACAAATTCTATCAGGTCAAGGGCTTTGTAAAGGCGGACGGTATCGCAAGCGAAAGACCGAGACGGCCGATCAGCGTATCTGCGGCGGTTATAACTGCGGGCGAATCGCAGTTTGCCGAAGACGACGAAGGGGATTATTCCTACACAGTCCATTCGATCAACCGCGCCGGAATTTCCGAAGGCATAAGCATAACCAGCCCGATTGCCGTCGGCAGGGGCGCTACCGTAAGGCTTACCATTAAGCCGGACAACGCCGTCCAGACGACGGGCTTCGTAATTTGCCGCACGGCGAAAGACGAAGATGTCGCTATGGAAATGGTACGGATTCCCAACAGCCCCAACGTGGGCGGCGACACCATATTTGATGACACCAACAAAGACTTGCCCGGCACCGCTTCAATGCTGTTCCTTACCAACGCAAGGGTAACGCCCGTGTTCACATTCGGACAGTTGTTGCCGTTAAGCACCTTCCCGCTCTACCCGACAGCGAAAGCGGAAACGCCCTTCCTGATACTGCTTTACGCAAGTCTCGAAGTCCGCGCCCCGGAATTCTGCGGATTGGTTAAAAACCTCTCCTATCGCGGGGGGCTGAAACACAATGGCTAAACCGAAAGACAAAAACGAAAAACCCGCAGGGCTTGATCTTGCCGAACTTTCGGACGAAGCCTTGAAACAGGTTGCGACCGAATATGGCGTAGAGTTAGAGGACGGCGTTGACCGCGAAGGGCTTATTAAAGCCATTGAAGAACATTTTACGGCGGCGGGGGACGGAGGCGAAAAGCCGCCAGCCCCCCCGGCGCCGCCCGAACCGCCTAAACCGGCGGCGGGGGACGGAAAAGGCGTTGTGATAAAATCCGCTAAAAGGGCGGGCAGAACCATAACAGCCGTTACGGGAAAACCGATCACTTTCGACGGCGAAGGCAAAGCGACCGTCGATCCGAAGGACGCGGAGTACCTTGCCGGAATATCCGGCTTTGAGAAAGCGTAGTCCGAACAGACTTTAAGCACGGGGACGGTCAAACGCCGCCCCCGTGTGATTTTTTTGAAAGCCTATGAAAACAATACAAGCCGTTACGTTAAAAACAAAGGGAATTATCACTATTGAGGGTGATTCCTCATACCGCCTTGAAAGAAAAGGCGCGAATGACGATAATTGGCTTGCCTATACCGCCAAAGGGTTTACTATGCCCGACGCGGAAAACCCCGCCTTGTCGGTCTCACCCTGCGACATTGTAGACAGCCACGAAACCCTTAACGGGATTTATTCATACAGGATAGTTGAATTTGCAAATAACACCCCGAAACCGACGGATTACGAATATTCTAATATCGTGCGTTACGGTATCTGCGGACCCATAGGGTGGAGCTTCGGGAACTACCAACCGCCCCCCGGTCAATGGGGCGAAGTATGCACACCCGACGATCTGCGGGAGACATGGATTTGGGGAACGGAATTTAAGGCTACGAATGGCAGCCTGTTTTCCGACAACCAGATTAAATATTACACGGACAACGCCATAGCCGAAATAGAACGCCGGCTTAATATAACGATTAAAAAGAAACGTATCAGGTGCAACCCCGAAAAAAAAGGGCTTGAAAAAGGGAAAGATTACGACATCGAGGAAGCCCTTTATGACTTCAAATTTGCCAGAATACAGAGGTACGGCGCTATACCTTTAAGGCACCACCCCATTATCAAGGTTCACAGGTTCGACCTTATCAGCAGATTTCAAAATGCGGAAAGAAGCCTGTTGGGAAGTACCATTGTTGACAAAACTAAAGGTATGTTGAAATTAATGGAGCGACCGCTTAGACCTTCGGAAACGATACGGGGCATACAGACCGCCACCAATATGTACGGTACGGAAACTTTAGGTATGCACCTGTTCTATGAAATAGACTACGACGCGGGATATGAGAGCGCGGGCGACGTTCCGCTTGATTTAAGGGAAGCAATATCCAAGAGCGCCGCCATCGCCCTGTTGAACGTGGTCGGCGACGGGCTTATGTCGGGCTTTTCAAGCAGCAGTTTGTCTATGGACGGATTGAGTGAATCCTTTAGCTCCACGCAGTCCGCCACATCTGCGTACTTCGGCGCGAGGGTCAAGGTGTATCAGGACGAACTGGAAAAATACATCGCCGACAACCAGCGGAAGTTCGGGCATATTCCGCTAGGATGCCTGTAGTAAAATGCTTAAAAGAGGTGAACGTGCAATGAGCGTAATCTTCGTTGAAAAATCATTGACAATCTCGGCAGACAGGAGGGTGTAACCATCGGACAGGGGCTTGGCAAAACGTCGCCGGTGGTTCTCACCCTCGGCAAAGAGAATTATGAGGCGTTACTCGAAAGACACGGGCAGTTTGTCCGTTGGCGGACGGCTACGAAATGCCCCTGCGCCAGTGAAGAAACGCAGGGACAGCCGGACATACATTGTAAGCGCTGCGGCGGTCGGGGTATCGTGTACGGATACCAACCAAAATTAACCGTTACGCAAACAGTCATGGTAGACAGGGACGGCATAGTGGAAGTTTCTGAAGAATTTGCCGACTGCACCCTCGATGTGTTACACGATTTTTACGGCGCACCCTTCAAAAACGCCGTCAAAATGGGAAAATATATCATAATAAACCCGGACAGACCGATTAACAAGGGCGATTATGTGTACGCCGTTATGACAAAAAACACGGTGTCCGTTATGAAAAAAGCCGCTTGCGAGATTCTGGGCGCGGGTTATTATAGGGTCAACGGCTTGCGTTTCCGCAGGAATGGAATCGACGGAATAACCCACACCGCCCCCGCCGACGTTGTAAAGATAGACAAAATAGTGGACGCAAACGGCGTAGAATACAAGACAAAAGAATTCCGTACCGATATGTTTTTGTTGGGCGATCCAGTTAAGCCGCAGGAAGAAACCACACCCCCCGCCGAACCGCTTACGGCTTACGGCGTGGAATATATACCGCCGTTTATTTTCGCCATTTTAAGCCAAGAACTTTCAGAGGCGGACGTGAAACTTATGGTAGAGTGTCAAGGGCAAGCCATAACGATATTCCCCTACGCTTGCGATGTTGCGGACGACGACGTGTTGACGGCGTTATCCGGGACGAATACCAGAAAAGAGGTGTCGAAGCGGACAAACGGGGCAGACGACACTATAGGGGCTTTTTTCGTCCAAGAAGTAGTATCCTGTCTGGGGAATGAGAGGGAGTACCAACAGGGCGTGGACTTCCTGTTGACCGGGACAAACCGCATTAAATGGCTATGTGAAGACGCGCCGGAACCGGGCGAATCGTACAGCATAACTTACAGGGAAAACCCGACATACGTTATAGCGAAATCAATACCGCAGTTGCGGACAAGTGAAAACCAGCGTATGCCGAAAAAAGCCGTGGTCAAGTGGTACGGCTCCTATGCGGAAAACAAGAAGGTGAACGTGCAATGAGCGTAATCTTCGTTATAAAAGCCTTCAGGGACGTTTCAAAATTAGCGAGAAAAGTCATTATTGACAAGAATGGACACAAAAAGACGGTTTATGTTAGACTGGGATTACCAATGGGAAGCAAGAGAGTGAATACAAAGAAAATAGCCGAAATTGAAGAAAAATTAAATCAAAAAGTTGAAAAAGAAATAGCCCGGACGGATCGGGGGTATGTAACCCGCGATGATAGGGGCAATATAAGTTATACCCAAAATATAGAAGAAGCAGTCCCATTGTCAAACAGTCTGAAAAAGAAATTACCGCAGAATATAAAGATTGAGAAAAAACAGTTTCCGGCAGAAATAGAACCGTGGGAAAAAGACAAACTTGAAAAAGAATTAAGGGCGTTAAAAGCAGGGTATAATTCGGCAGAAGACAGGGAGAATAGGGAATACGCTCAAAAAAAATCTGAATATGAAAAATCTGTTTTGAATGAAATTATCGGTAAAGACTATTATTATAAAGACGGTAAAGATTTTACGGTAAATATTGGGAAGTTAATGAGCGCCATCGCCGATGAAGCGGTTAAGCAGGGCGCGGAATTATATCATGTAAGCAAGGAATCCGGGAAACCGACATCATATTACCTTAGAAAAGACGGAAAGAAGGTGCGTATAAGTAACCATGAACTCCCCCAGATTATGAACCGGAACGATCCTGAATATCGGGAAACATGGGATAAAAATTTGACATTGCAAAACAACAGGTTT
This sequence comes from Treponema sp. R6D11, assembly GCF_054786075.1. Taxonomy (NCBI): domain Bacteria; kingdom Pseudomonadati; phylum Spirochaetota; class Spirochaetia; order Treponematales; family Treponemataceae; genus Treponema; species Treponema sp. R6D11. Next base: position 26,258 of record NZ_BDHD01000017.1, read on the forward strand.
ATAATGGGATTTGTGAGATTAACCACAAAGGCTGAATTTTCAGGCTTTGTAAAAAACCTGTTTTCGGAGGAATGATTATTATGAGCATTGGCACCGATGGCAATTTTATACGGGATTTACCATTTTTTGATTGGGACTATGAAAGGTTTCCCGAGGAAGATTTTCAAGATTATTTAGATGAGCTGCGGGATGAATGGGATAGGGAATACTTTGATAAAAAGTATCCGAACCCATACGAAACCATTGAGCAATTAAAGGCATCGTTTCTTAAAGGGGAAATTTCATGGGATGGGTGCCGTGAGACTTTGCTTCGATTTTTTGGATATAAACCATCGGATACCAAAAGTACAGTTGACTCATGGGCAGCCTAGCGATAAAGGTGTTACAGACAGGCATTTTTTCCTAGTAAACTATATTTCAAAAGGGCAAACGCGATGATAAGGTTTAGCGTAACGGTCGATTCAGAGATTCTTCAAAGGCTTGCCACAATGGGCGCGAGGGCTTTCCCCGCGGGCAAGGCGGCGTTCGACGCTTCCGCCAACCTCATTCAATCCCAATGGCAAGCATGGGCGATGGGCGGCTCCCTTAACGGAATACCCGAAATTAGCTCACCTTCCGCCAACCTTGCACGGTCGATAAAAATAAGAAAAAACTCCGCTTTCGACGTAAATATCGAAAGTGAATCCATACAGGCGCAAAGGATACAGGAAGGCACCGAAGAACTTGACATGAAAACGACCCACCCCTTCGGCAATAAAAGCCGGGTGTCAAAAGAGGGGGTGCCTTACTTAATCGTCCCTTTCAGATGGGGAACGCCAAACGCCCAAGGTGGGGCGCGGGCGCATTTTAAGAACGTGATACCGCAAAATATGTATTCCGCCGTTTTAGCGTTCAAAATGGAAACGTCGCGCCGGAAGACGGTCAGGGAAGACGGGTCTACGGCGGTACATATCGAGAAAAACTACCGTGGGCAGTCGATACAGAGGTCGGAATACGACTGTGGCGGAAGGATAAAAGCCGACGGCAACGTCAACGGGCTTGTAAGTTTCCCGGACGAATCAAAAAAAAGGGGCAGTACCTACTTTCCGTTCAGGATTATATCGAGGGACAGCCCGGCGGACAGTTGGATCAGGAAGGCTGTACCGCCCGTCGATGTTACGGGGGCTTTGGAAAGAACTACCCGCCCCGTAGTCGAAGACATGATACGGACGGGCTTGGAAGCCGATTTAGGGGTTTGACACATACCATTGAAAGTGGTATTATAAAAAACATATAGAACACTGTATGCG
>NZ_BDHD01000018.1:0-27326 GCF_054786075.1 Treponema sp. R6D11
TGGGGGACACCGCTCAATCAATATACTTACAAAAAAGGGTATTACGGCGGGGAAAGACGAGATTGAGCGGGATCCTCCTTCAAGAAGCGCCAGATTGCGTGTCGCTGGAAAAATTTTAGAAAAGGAAGATAATGATTAAAAGCTATTTACTGCTTTATTTTTTTGTTTTCACTATTCCTCTTTGCCTTGCCCTATTGGTCTGGCAGTCAAACAGGTATCAAAAACTTGTAAAAGAATTAGACCGATTGGAACATACGCAAACTGAATGGATAGAAAGCAATAAACGTCTTATTGCCGGGATTGGCGAATATTCGTCCCCGGAAAGAATAGAAAATGTAGCAAAAAGTCAGCTTGAATTGCAAAAAATACCGCCTGAGTATTTTCTTCAGGTAAAAATAATGGGGGGAAAGGGGAGTGGACACTGACTTAATGGGTATGGGCGAGCTGTCCAATTTACTTAAAGCACGCCATATATCATTTACGCCTAATAGCGGTTTTTCCTCAGTAGCCATTGACTCCCGTGTCGTTAAAAACGGCGCTCTTTTCTTCGCCCTTAGCGGTTCTTTCAACGACGGACATAAATTTGTTAATTCCGCGTTTGCTTCAGGAGCAATGGGAGCCGTTGTCGCTTCTTCAAAACTGGATCAATTTGATTTAATAAATACCGCCAAAAAAGCCGGTAAAGACTTAATTGTAGTGGAAAATACGTTAAAGGGCTTACAGGATGCCGCAAAAGTCTACCTTGAAAAATTCCCCAATCTTAAAAAAGTCGGGATAACGGGTTCATCGGGAAAAACCACTACAAAAGAAATTACCGCGGCTATCATTTCCTGCGAAAAAAATACTGTTATGAACAAAGGGAATCTTAATTCCGAGACGGGGCTTCCGTTATCTGTTTTTGAAGTCCGCGCAGAACATGAAGTTGGAGTTTTCGAGCTTGGAATGAATAGGCACAATGAAATATTGGAAATTACCGAAGTTCTTAAACCAAACATCGCGTCTATAACAAACATAGGTTCCGCCCATATCGAATTTTTCGGCAGTAAATCTAAAATTGTTAACGAAAAAAAATGTATCTTTAGTTTCTTAAAAGATAACGATGTCGCCCTTATTCCGGCAAACGACGATTATGCCGACGAGTTGGCGGACGGCGTTACAGGAAAAATTAAATTTTACAGTCCCGATAATTTTAAAGAGTTTAAAGGCGCTCGCAGTCTTGGTTTGGAAGGCACTGAAATTATCTGGGCTGGCGAAAAAGTTCATTTTGCCCTGCCCGGTAAACATAATCTTGACGACGCTATTGCCGCCATAGCGATAGCAAAAGAAATTCCAGTTTCAGATAACGCTATTATTCGCGGGTTGGAATCCGTTAAGCCGCTCTTTGGCAGGCTTGAGATTCTTAACGGAGAGCGCACGACTGTAATCCGCGATTGTTACAACGCTAACCCGGAGTCTACGGCAAAGAGCGTTGAATTCTGCGATTCGCTTGAATGGCGCGGAAGAAAAGTTTATGTAATAGCCGATATGCTTGAATTGGGCGACAGTTCCGAGTCTGAACATGAAAAATTGGGATTTTTACTGTCTGTGTCCGGGGCAAAAAAAGTTTTTCTGTTTGGCAATGAAATAAGGTCTGCTCTTTCCTGTATGGAAGAACATGGTAAACCTGTTTTTTACTCAAACGACATTAATGAGCTTACGGACGCAATTAATAGTTATGTGGATAAAGGAGATCTTGTGTTGCTTAAAGGTTCTCGCGGATGCGCTCTTGAAAGATTAACCGAAATGTTAACGGGAGGAAGTTATGTTTCTTGAATTTTTGGAGACTTTATTTAGTTATTTTTCTCCTTTCCGCGTATTCGCGTATTTAACGTTCAGGAGCGCTTTTGCCGCGCTTACTACCCTGTTAATTTGTTTTATTTTTGGCGGGAGAATTATCGGGTTCCTGCGAAAATTAAAAATTGGTCAGTCTGTGCGCGAAGACGGTCCGCAGACTCATCTTGTTAAATCGGGAACGCCGACTATGGGAGGGATATTTATTATTCTTTCCGTTGTAATCGCCATGCTGTTCTGGGGTAATTTGCAAAATAAATCAATCTGGATAGCGATGGGAGCGTTTCTGGCATTTGGTGCGGTAGGCTTTATCGACGACTACTTAAAAGTTACGCGGCATAATTCGGAAGGGCTTCCGGCATGGGTAAAACTAGCGGGACAATTTGGAATCGCTATAATTATTGTTTTAATTATTTATTTTACTGGCGGAGAAAATGTAACCGCCTTGTATATTCCTTTCTTTAAAGAGCCTGTATTGGACATGGGCTGGCTTTGGATTCCGTTCGCTGTTTTGCTGGTTGTAGGCGAATCAAATGCGGTTAATTTCTCCGACGGCTTGGACGGTCTTTTGGCGGGACTTTTAATTTTGGTATTCCTTACGCTTGCGATACTTACATACATTACGGGGCGCATAGACTATTCATCATACCTTGGAATACCTTATATTCCCGAAGCCGGAGAGCTTACAGTATTCTGTCTCGCCGCCGCAGGCGCTTGCGTCGGCTTCCTTTGGTTTAACTGCAATCCTGCGGACGTTTTTATGGGCGACGTTGGAAGTCTTTCGTTAGGCGGCGTAATAGCGGTTATTTCATTAATGACAAAAAAAGAAATATTACTCCTTGTTATCGGCGGCGTATTCGTTATTGAAATTATGTCCGTTATTTTGCAAGTTGCGTCTTTTAAACTTCGTAAAAAGAGGATCTTTAAAATGGCTCCTCTTCATCATCATTATGAACTTTTGGGCTGGTCTGAAAACAGAACAGTTATTCGCTTTTGGATTTTAGGCGGGCTATGCGCAATCATAGCTCTGTCAACATTAAAGATACAGTAGGAGAAGAAATGTACAGGTTTGACGCGGAAAAAGCGCAGAGTCAAAAAACAATCCACCTCTTTTATTTATGCGTAACGCTGTTGGTAGGCATGGGGCTTGTGACTCTCTATTCCGCGTCTTATGCGTTTGCCGCGCGCTTTTTTGGCGATGGTAATTACTTTATCGTAAGACAACTGGTTTTTTGCGCGGCGGGAGTTATCTGCTTCTTTATTTTCTCGCGCATTAAACTTGATATTCTAAGAAAATGCATTATCCCGTTTGTTTGCATTGCGGCGGGGCTATGTATCTTAACGCTTATTCCCGGCATAGGCGTAGAACGCTACGGCGCGTCGCGTTGGATTGAAATAGGCTCGTTCTCGTATCAGCCGTCGGAAATGGTTAAGTTTGTGTTGCCGCTATATCTTGCCCATCTGCTTGATAAAAAAGCGAATAACCTTGGCAACTTTTTCTCAGGCGTATTGCCGCCTGTTTTAGTTACGGGACTTTTTTTCGCTCTTATTTACGGACAGAATAATTTTTCTACCGCCGTGTTTCTTGTCTTTAACGCTATGGTTATCTTCTTCCTTGCGGGAATACACTTCCGTTACTTCTTTGCGGCGGTTGCGATGATTATTCCTGTTTCCGCGCTCTTGGTTTTTACAAAAGAACATAGAGTAAGACGTTTGGTCAGTTTTTTAAGACCGCAATGGGATCCGCTTGGCGCGGGTTTTCAGGTTAACGCCAGTAAAGACGCTATTATTTCAAGCGGTTTTTGGGGGAAGGGCATAGGGGAAGGAAGCAGAAAGTTGGCGAGTATTCCCGAAATTCATTCCGACTTTATTTTTAGCGCGTATGTGGAAGAAGCGGGATATATAGGCGTTCTTTTGTTCTTCGCCCTGTTTACTGTTTTTGCTGTCCTTGGATTTAAAGCCGCGTTAAACAGTAAATCAGTATTCGGAAGATTATTAGCGGGTGGATTAACAATGCTGATAACCACACAAGCTATGCTTAATACGGCGGTTGTTTCAGGGGCGCTTCCCGCTACCGGAATACCGCTTCCTTTCTTTTCCGCCGGCGGTTCTTCGCTTCTTACAACATTGATTTGCGCGGGACTTATAGCGAATGTGGCAAGAAACGACGCGATTGCAAGCGGAGTTGAGAATCCAATTTACAATGTAGCGGAGGAACAATATGACATCTGAATATTATTATGAATCAGAAGCCTCCCAAAATATATTGGCAAAAAAGAAATCTACTGAAAAAATAGAAAAAGGTCTTAAAAGACTTTTAATAATAGCCGGCATTATTTTTGCCGCAGAATTAATTTGGCTTCTTGGGGTAAGTCCTTTTATTCCATTCTCCACAGTTGAAGTTCACGGATTTTCCGATTTCTCGCGCGCTCAAATTCTTTATCTTGCCGGTATTGATGACAACTCCTCGTATTTTTCAACTAACGTTAATCTTGTAAAAGAAAGACTTTCATCTAATATTCTTGTAGAGTCGGCAGTTGTCATGAAGCGTTTCCCTGATAAATTATCAATCTATTTAAATCCGCGTAATCCCGTCGCCATTACTCTGGTAAATACAAACTCAGGTCAAGCCATGATGTACATAGACAGGCAAGGAGTAATTTATAAAATTGAAGAAGATGCTTCGATGGAAAGAACGGATATTCCCGTTATTTCGGGAATAGAAAACCCGCAGCTTAATATGCAGCTGCCTTCCGCTCTTATACCTCTTATGAATAATCTTGGCGAGATTTCAACATCGTCTCCTGAATTGTTATCCGCTATTTCAGAAATAAAGTTAGAAAGGAAGGCGTGGGACGGCTATGACCTTGTGCTTTTTCCGGTTCACAGTGCTATAAAGGTTAGGGTAGAAAATATTTTAACTGGAGAATCGCTTAGGTATATGCTGCTTATGTTGAGTGTATTTGAAAGGGACAATAATCGTCCGCAGGAAATTGATTTTAGATCCGGTATGGGTTCATATAAAATTAAGGAGTTATCCTGATGAGTAATGAAATAGTAGTGTCTTTGGACATTGGATCAACATATGTACGCGCTATTGTCTGCGAACGCGACGCAGGCGGAGTTTTAAAAATAATAGGAACAGGCGTTCGTCCGTCAACAGGTTTAAGAAAAGGAGTAGTGGTAAATATCGAGGCTACGCTCCATTCGATAGAAGAAGCTATTGAAGAAGCGGAAATGATGAGCGGACTTGAAGTAACTGATTGTTGGACGGGCATAGGCGGGAATCATGTAAATGGAATTAATTCTCGCGGCGTTGTAGGAGTAATAGGAAAAAAACGCGACGCAAGGGAAAGAGAAATAGGGCAGGAAGATATTGATCGCGTAATTGAAGCCGCAAAAGCGGTTGTAATTCCTACAGACAGACAAATATTGGAAGTAATTCCGCAGAATTATAAAGTTGATGATCAAAAAGGCATAAGAAACCCGATGGATATGATTGGAGTGCGTCTTGAATCGGAAGTTCATCTTATTACAGTTTCCGTAACAGGCGCGCAGAATTTAATTAAATGCGTTAATCGCGCAGGGTTTCGCGTGAATGAATTAATTTTACAAACTCTTGCCGCAGGGCGCGCCGTTCTTACTCAGGAAGAAATGGATCTTGGCGTTGTATTAGTTGACATTGGCGGAGGAACAACGGATATACTTGTATATTTGGAAGGCACTCCGTACTCGACATATACTATCCCCGCCGGAGGAACGCAAGTAACAAGCGATATATCGATTATAAAAAATATATCTATAGATAACGCCGAAAAAATTAAAATTGATTCCGGCTGTTGTTGGGAAAAAATGTTAGATAACGATGAGAAAGTAATCGTACCCGGCGTTGGCGGAAGACCGCCAATGTCGATTCCCAGATCTCAATTACTTGTAATTATAAAACCCAGAATGGAGGAAATATTTAAGCTTGCAAAACAACATATTGATTCGCTAAATCTTCCGCGTCCGCTTGGGGGAGGCGTTGTATTAACAGGCGGCGGAGCGCAATTATCAGGAGTTGTAGAGCTTGCAAATAGTATTTTAAGATTACCCGCGCGTATCGGAACTCCGATACCGACGCAGGAATTGGAAGGATTGGTGGAAGAATACCGTACACCCGCTTACGCTACAGCCATAGGGCTTGCGCTTGAAGGCTCTCGCAGGTTGGGTATGGATTCAAGCGAACGAGGCTCCGATATGCGACTTGGCGAGAAGAAGAATGGAGCTTTTATACATAAATTAATTTCATGGTTAAAGGAAGAGTTTGCATGATTTGATTATAACGTTGTTATAACAATTTGAAAAAATAAATTATTTAGTTTAGGAGGGGAATTAAATGAACGTTTTTGCAGTATGTGAGAAGCCGCAGGTGCTACAGTTTAAACCACAGGAGGTATCAGCGTCTTTAAAAGTTATTTCAGCTAATGATAACAATGAGATGATAAAAGCCCGCAACGACAAGCCGGCGGTTATTAAGGTTATTTCAGCGGGCGGCGGAGGCGGAAACGCATTAAACCGCATGGTAGACGCAAATATGGCAGGTGTTGAATTTATCGCGGTAAATACGGATATTCAGGATCTGTACAAAAAGAGCAAAGCAGATGTTAAATTGCAAATAGGCGCGGAGGTTACAGGCGGCAGGGGTGCTGGAGGAAATCCCGAAAAAGGAGAAAGAGCGGCACTTGAAGATCAGACGGCGATTGCCGAAGTGATAAAGGGCGCGGATATGCTCTTTATAACAGCGGGAATGGGCGGCGGAACAGGAACAGGCTCTGTTCCCGTAATCGCCAGAATAGCGAAACAATTAGGCGTGCTTACAGTAGCGGTTGTTACAATGCCTTTTGAATTTGAAGGGCGTTATACGATGAGGCTAGCGGAAGAAGGCATCGAAAAACTGCGCAAAGAAGTTGATACATTAATTGTCATTCCAAATCAGCATTTGTTTAAAATTATTGACAGTAAAACATCGTATAACAAAGCCTACATGATAGCGGACGAAGTATTGTGCAGAGGCGTTCAAGGTATAACCGACATCATCATGAAGATAGGATTTCAGAATACCGATTTTGCCGATGTTGAAACTGTAATGAAAGGAAAAGGCGACGCATTAATGGGTATTGGCTATGGAACAGGTGAAAATCGCGCGTTAGATGCGGTAAAGAACGCCATTGATAACCCCCTCCTTGAAGATACCAGCATAGACGGAGCTACCGGAGTTTTAATTAATATTGTGGGACCTGAAGATATAACATTAGTAGAGATAGACAATATTATTAATTCCATTAGGGCTAAATGCGATCAGGAAGTCCATCTTATTCATGGTCTTTGCATTGATAATAAATTCGAAAACAGTATTCAGATAACGGTAATCGCCACAGGTTTCCCAAGCGAAAAACAAATGAATACAAATGAATCCCCCTCTGTTGATACAATAGATTCCGATTTTATTGATTACAACGAATATGTAAAGATGGTTGAAAGAACAAAAAAACCGGAATATATCTCTTATGTGCCGGAGCGCGAGTATCATGATGAAATAGATGTTCCCGCGGTTATAAGGCGGCATAGTTATCAGAAAGAAGAAAACGCTTCTTTGGAAACAATGGAGAGAAGTATTTGAAAAACAAAGATATTCTTGCCAGATATTGTTCTCGTCTTTTAGCCATAGAACGACGTTCTTTGCTTACAAAGGAATGTTATCGTCTGGAGATTAAAAGTTTTCTTGATTATCTTGACTCCAAAAATGTGCTTCTTGAAAACACAGACGCCGCTTTTCTTACGGAATATCTTGATATGCGAAAGAAAGAGGATAATATTAAACCTCGTTCAACGGCAAAAGCAATTTCCGCTTTAAGATCTTTTTACAGATTTGCCATAGACGAAAAATTGGTAACAATCAATCCTGCGGATATTCTTGAAAGCCCCAAGCGAAAAATGAATATTCCCGAAGTAATGGACAAAAAAACAGTAGAAGGTCTTTTAGGAAAAATAGACACGTCAAAGCCGCAGGGTTGCCGCGACAGGTGTATTTTTGAGTTAATTTATTCCGCGGGACTTCGTGTTTCCGAGGCGGTAAATTTAAATATCAAAGATATTGATATCGAAGGAGGAGTAGCGAAGGTAAAGGGGAAGGGCAATAAAGAACGCATAGTGCTTTTTGGAAAAAAAGCGGGCGTTTTGTTAAAAGAGTACCTTAAATTTGCAAGGGTAAAACTTGCCGGAAAAACAAATAAGACTCAGGCTCTTTTTATCAGCAGAAACGGCAAACGCCTTTCCAGAAAGGGTATATGGAAAAATTACGCGAAATTCGCCTGTATAGCCGGAACATCGTCTCATGTTCACACATTAAGACACAGTTTTGCAACCTCGTTATTGGCGGGCGGCGCGGATTTAAGGACAGTACAGGAGCTTTTAGGACATGCCGATCTTTCTACAACGCAGATTTATACGCATGTAGATACGGCAATTTTAAGGGAGAATCATCGTCGTTATCTTCCGAAATTACACACGACGGATATGTGAGAATGATATGAGAAGAATAAAAGAAACTTTTTTAGCGACGCTTATTTTAATTGCCGTATGCGTATTTGTTTATTTTGTTTATAAAGAAGCAATGCAAAAAACCAACAGGGAATTAGCAAAACGTATTGCGGAATTAAGTCCGCGTGGCGGTCCTCCTGAAACAATTGACGGTTTAAGAAAAGCAATAGCGTTATACGAAGATCAGATTGAAAGAAACGTAAGGGAAGGAGCGCAAACGGGAACCTACTGGAAAATACTCGCTATAAGGCTTGCGGACAAAAATATGCATAATGACGCGCTTGATGCGTTTGAAAGAGCTATTTATTTTAACACCGAAGACGCTACCATTTACTATTTAACAGGCGTTTCCGCGGCATCTGCCGCCAAATCCTTGGTAGGTTTTTCTTCTAACGCGGATAAAGAAAGAAACAGATTATATAAACTTTCCGAAAACTCTTATTTACGCGCGCTGGAACTTGACGCCACATACGCAAAACCAATGTACGGTCTTGGAATATTATATGTATTTGAACTTGACAGACCTTTAGACGCGATTCCGTATCTGGAACGTTATCTAAAAATAAATGTGTCAGATGTTTCAGCCATGTTTGTTCTTGCCAGAGCGTATTATTCTACAGAAAAATACTCAGACGCGATTGATTGTTATGACAGAATAATAAATCGAACAAAAGATAAAAATATAAAAGAAGAGGCTTTAAAGAATAAGGATATTATTCAAGGAATGAGATATGAGTGAACGCGGTTTATTGGATTTAAGTATTTCTCTTTTGCCGGACTTAAAAATAACGGATAAACTGCTGTTATTGCAGGTCTTTGACAACGAAGAAAAATTATTTGTGCAATCAAGAGAAAATATAGAAGAAATCCTTAATCACGCGTTAATTACATTTTGGGATATAACGGAAATTCATGAAAGAGCCGGACGCATTGACACAATGTGCCGTATGCGTTCTATTAATTGGGTATCATGGGCTGAAGCGGATTATCCTCCGCTGTTAAGGGAATCTTATGATCCGCCTATTGTGCTTTTTTACAAGGGAAAACTTCCCAACCCCGAAAAGTCGCTGTTAGGAATGGTAGGAACAAGAAACCCAAGCCCGCAAGCGGCGGAGCAGGCATATAAAATTGCGGGTAACATAGGCAAGGCGGGAATATCAGTAATATCAGGACTTGCCAAAGGAATTGACGCAATGTCTCATCGAGGTAATCTTATCGGCAACGCGCCCGGTTACGCTGTACTTGGATCGGGTATCGACGAAATATACCCTCATGTAAACAGACCGCTTGCAAAACGGATATTGGATTCAGGCGGCGCGTTGATTTCCGAGTATCCTCCGGGAGTGCATCCGACAAAATGGACGTTCCCCGCGCGTAACAGAATTATTGCCGCCATGTCGCGCGGAGTGTTGATTGTAGAAGCTCCCAAAAAATCAGGAGCGCTAATTACGGCGGGGGTTGCGTTGGATCTGGGAAGAGATCTTTGGGTCGCTTCCTGCGGATTACAGGAGAACGCAAATTTTGATAAAAGAGGCACAATGAAGTTGGCAAACGACGGAGCCGAAGTAATTAATTCGGCGTGTGATATATTGGAAAGGTGGAATATGGGAACAGGAAATTCTTATGCTAAAAGAGCAGAAGGATCAAACAAAAACATGAATGATTATATCATTTCATTAGCTGATTTTCTAAAAATTGAAATTTAAGGATGCGGGTATGGCGGCGGAAAAAACAGTAGAAAAGAGTCCTGAAAAAAAGACTCCGGCAAAAAAAGCCACGGCAAAGAAAGGCTCTTCAAAAGCAAAGAAGCAAATTCTTGTTATTGTGGAATCTCCGGGAAAAGTAAAAACTATCGAGAAATATTTGGGAACTTCCTACAACGTAAAGGCGTCTATGGGGCATCTTATTGATCTTCCAAAATCCAGAACCGCGATAGATGTTGAGCATAACTTTGAACCCGAATATATCACAGTTCGCGGAAGGGCGAAAATTTTAAAAGAATTACAAGCAGACGCTAAAAAAGCTGAAAAAGTATTACTTGCTTGTGATAATGACCGCGAAGGAGAGGCTATAGCGTGGCATTTGCGAAACGCGATCTTGGCAAAAACGGATAAAGTTCCCATAGAGCGTATCAGTTTTAACGAAATAACTCCGCAAGCTGTTAACGATGCCGTCCTGCATCCGCGTAACATTGACGAGGAAAAAGTAGCCGCGCAAAAAGCGCGTCGTGTTCTTGACAGGCTTGTAGGCTATAACCTTTCGCCGCTTCTTTGGAAAAAAGTAAAAAACGGTCTTTCCGCAGGCAGGGTACAATCGGTAGCGTTGCGCCTTATCTGCGAAAGGGAAAAAGAAGTTGAAAGTTTTATTCCCGAAGAATATTGGACGCTTGAGGCGGATTTTAAATTAGGCAGAACAACTTATGCCGCCCAACTTGTTTTGTGGAATAACAATAAACCGGAACTAAAAAATGAGACCGAAGTTAAGACTATCATAGAAAAAATAAAAAATAGCGAATGTGTAGTTTCCGACGTCCGCGAAACGGATAAAACAATCCGTCCTAAAGCGCCGTTTACAACATCGCAATTACAGCAAACTGCCGCAAACAGGCTTGGTTTCACATCACGCAAAACAATGCAAGTGGCGCAACAACTTTACGAAGGCGTAAGCATTGGCGCTTCCCGAGTCGGTCTTATTACATACATGCGTACTGACAGCGTCCGTATTTCAAATACCGCGTTGGAAGACGTGCGTACATGGCTTGGAAAAAATTTCCCAGGCGAATTGCCTGAAAAACCGGTTGAGTATACTGTAGGCAAGAAGGCGCAGGATGCGCACGAAGCGATAAGACCAACATACACGGAATATACTCCCGATTCAGTAAAAGAATCGCTTTCAAAAGATCAACTGCGCCTTTATACGATTATCTGGGAAAGATTTGTTTCAAGCCAAATGAACAACGCAAAAAGCAGAACTGTCAGCGTCGATATAAAAGTTACAGAAGGGCAGGACGAAGGTCTGTTCCGCGTTAGCGGGACTAAACTTCTTGAAAAAGGATTTTATAAAGTAATAAAACTTCTTTCTTCAAAAGATGAAAGCGCAAATACTTGTCCGTCGTTAAAAACAGGCGATAAAGTAAACGTAGATAAATTTAAGCCTGAACAACATTTTACACAGGGACCCGCCCGCTATTCAGACGCTTCAATTGTGCGTATTCTTGAAGAAAAAGGAATAGGGCGTCCGTCAACTTACGCCTCGATTATTTCGGTTCTTCTGGATCGCTACTATGTTACGCGCTCAAATAAACAATTGGTTCCCACAGTACTTGGCAAATTAATAAATGATGTATTGGTAGAAAACTTTCCGCTTTATGTTGACGCTGATTTTACGGCTTCAATGGAAACAAAACTTGATGAAGTAGAAGAAAACAAGGTTAGCTGGCCCGAAATGATTAAGGATTTTTGGTTTCCCTTTAAAACAATTGTAGATGACGTTAGCAAAAAAGTGGAATCGTTTAAGGGGACGTTAGATGAAAAGACGGATTTAATCTGCGAAAAATGCGGAAAACCAATGTTGAAAAAACTGGGAAGATACGGATATTTTCTGGCGTGTTCAGGATTTCCCGAATGCAGAAATACAAAATCAATCCCCCTTGCAAAATGTCCTAAATGTAACGGCGATATAGTAGCAAGGAAGACAAAGGGCAGGGGCAAAGAATTTTATGGTTGTACAAATTATCCTGAATGTGACTTTATAAGCCACTTTAAACCGATAAATCAGAATTGTCCAAAGTGCGGATTTTTCATGGTGGAAAAATACGACAAGAAAAACGGGGCGCATAAGGCGTGTATAAACCCTGATTGCGATTATTTGCACAGCGCAGATGATAACGAGGAAGAAAAATGAAAGAAGATAAAAATACGCAGGAAATTATACTTCCTGCTATTATTAAAGATTTTTTATCCTACATGGAATCTGTAAAGGGTTGCTCGGTAAGAACATTGGAAGCGTATACAAATGATTTATCGCATTATATAAAATACTGTAATAATCATGATATTCTTCCTGAAACAGCCGACGCTTATCAGGTGCAGAGTTTTATCGCTGAGTTATCAGCGGAAAAAATGGCGGCAACAAGCATTAACCGCATTCTTTCAACAACCAGAGGTTTTTATCGTTGGATGGTGCGTTTTGAAAAACGTCTCGATAACCCCTGTACCGCATTGCGAAACATTAAAACGCCCGTAAAATTGCCCCATGTTTTATGGGAAGACGAGATGGCGGAATTTGCCTCTCTTCCGCAAACAACCGGAATTCTTTGGCCCGAAAGGGATAAGGCGCTTATTATGGCAATGTACTCAGCAGGACTTAGGATTTCAGAAGTGGTGTCGCTTTCCATGTCGAATATATCCGCCGATCTTGACGAGGCGAAAATAACAGGGAAGGGCGGAAAACAGCGTTTTGTGTTTTTCAGCGACGAGACGGTTGCGGCGATTCAGGAATATCTTCCGCAAAGGGCGGAACTTTTAAAAACTGCGGGTATTGACGGAAAAAAGACGTCTCTGTTTGTCAGCAGAAAAGGGCATCCTATTTCTATTCCCGGAGTTCGTTGGATAATTTCCCGTTACGCGCTTCATTCGGGAATGGGAAAAAACATTCACCCGCACGCTCTTCGCCATAGTTTTGCCACTCATCTTGTAAATTCGGGGTGCGATGTGCGCATTGTTCAGGAAATGTTGGGACATTCAAGTATTTCAACAACACAACGTTATACGCATATTAATCTTGAAAAAATGAAAAAAGTATATGCGGCTTCACATCCGCACGCGGGAGGTTAACGTGGAAGAAAAAATAAGAAGCACTACAGTAATAGCGGTAAGAAAAGACGGCAAGGTAGCTATGGCGGGAGACGGTCAAGTAACAATGGGTGATACGGTTATGAAAAATAACGCGCGTAAAGTGCGCCGTCTTATGGACGGAAAAGTGCTTTGCGGTTTTGCCGGAGCCACGGCTGACGCGTTTACGCTTTTTGACAGGTTTGAAGAAAAGTTAAAAGAGTATTCAGGCGATCTCGCAAGAGCCGCCGTGGAATTGGCGAAAGAATGGCGAATGGATAGAAACTTAAGGCGGCTTGAAGCGCTTCTGCTGGTAGCTGATTTATCCAAAACATTGTTAATTTCCGGCACTGGAGACGTGATAGAACCGGCGGAAAACGCGCTTGCGATTGGTTCAGGAGGAAATTACGCCTATGCCGCGGCGTTGGCGTTCCTTGAGGGAAGCAAATTTACGGCGACGGAAATAGCGGAAAAAAGTTTAAAGATTGCAGGTAACATCTGCATTTATACAAATATGCAAATAACATTAGAGGAATTAAACTGATGGAAGAAAAAAAAGAATATACGCCAAAACAAATTGTTGCGGAACTTGACAAGTATATTGTAGGGCAGAAAAAAGCTAAAAGAGCCGTCGCTGTCGCTTTGCGTAACCGCATAAGAAGGCTAAAACTTGCCCCAGAGATACGTGAGGATATTGCTCCAAAAAATATCCTTATGATTGGACCAACCGGAGTAGGAAAAACCGAAATCGCCCGCCGTCTTGCCAAGCTTGCCGGGTCTCCGTTTTTAAAAGTAGAAGCCACAAAATATACGGAAGTAGGCTATGTGGGCAGAGACGTTGAGTCCATGGTGCGCGATTTAATGGCGGCTGGATTTCAAATGGTAAAACAGGAAATGCAGGAAGGCGTTAAACAGGAAGCGGAAAAACGCGCGGAAGAAGCGCTTTTGGATTTATTACTGCCTGTAAATCCCAAGAAGCAAAAAGAGAAAAAACAGCGACCTGGTCCGATAATGAGACCTATGGGCGCTTTCTCGATAAATCCTGAAAATTCAAACGGCAGTATTATCGCTACAACATTACAGTTGGGGTTCCCCGTAAAGAAGAATAAAGAAACTCAGGACGAAGATCAGAGTAACGCGGATAATGCAACTCAGGAGGCAGAAGAAATAAAAGACGGCGAAGACGATAAATTTAAAGATACAAGAGAGAAGTTAAGAACAATGCTTCGTGAAGGCAAACTTAACGATAGAACAGTCGAGCTTATGGTAGGACAAAGTCCGACATTCCCGTCTTTTGAAATGATGGGCGGCAGCATGGAAGACCTTGAAGCTAGTATTTCTGGGATTGCCGGAATGTTGGGCGGAGGTCAAAAGAAAAAAGTCGTGACTGTTCCGCGCGCGATGGAAATATTAAGAGCGGAAGAAGCTGAAAAACTTGTAGACCGCGACAGGGTAAGCGATGAAGCCCGTCAGCGCGTGGAAGAAACGGGAATAATCTTTATTGACGAAATTGACAAAATTGCGGTAAAAGGCGACAGGGGAGGCGGTCCCGACGTTTCGCGTGAAGGCGTACAACGCGACATTCTTCCCATTGTTGAAGGAGCCACTGTTAACACAAAATGGGGACCTGTTAATACTGACCATATTCTCTTTATCGCCGCTGGCGCATTCAATGTAAGCAGACCATCGGACTTAATTCCCGAATTGCAGGGAAGATTCCCACTGCGCGTTGAATTGGATTCTTTGGGTAAGGACGATTTCTTGCGTATTTTAACGGAGCCAAAAAACGCCCTTATCAAACAGTACATTGAATTGCTTGGGACTGAAAATGTCGAGCTTCATTTTGCGCCGGAAGCGATTGAGCATATGGCGGCACTTGCGGCAGATGTTAACTCAAAATTGGAAAATATCGGGGCTAGGCGGCTTCATACAATAATGGAAACTCTTTTGGAGGAGCTTTCGTTTGAAGCGTCCGATATTGCCCCCGCAAAAGTTGACATAACTGTAGATTATGTCAATCAAAAACTGGCGGAAATCGTCAAGGATCAGGATCTTGGCAGATATATTCTATAGTAGGACGTTAAAGAGGGGGTTTATTTTTGCCGAAATTTGAGAATGGAGGGATTTTATGAATACATTTGCTAAAACTATTGATTTATTACACCGCGCAATGGACGCGAATACTGTCCGCAGGCAGGTTATAGCCAACAATTTGGCTAACGCCGATGTTCCGAATTTTAAGCGTACGGACGTAAATTTTGAAAGCGAATTAAAAAGGGCGCTTGACTCGGAAAATAAAAGACCAGCGATGGAAATGAATATGTCGCACCCTGGACATTTCCCGAATTACAGGGAAAGGGACTACCGCGACGTGCAAATTCGCCGTGTTTTAGACTACACAACCACATACAACAACAATGGGAACAATGTAGACCCTGAAAAGGAATTCATGCTTGCCACGCAAAACCAGATGAGCTATACGCTCTTTGCGCAAGCCGCGGCGTTTGAATTTAGCCAGATAAATCAGGTATTAAGAGGATAAGGAAGGATTAAATGGGAATTTTTAGTTCGATAAGCGTTGCGGCGACAGGTTTAACCGCAAACAGAGTAAGACTCGATGTTATCGCCAACAATATGGCTAACGTAAGTACGACAAGAACGACAGAAGGCGGTCCCTTTAGACGCAGCCGTGTTGTTATGCGCCCTGTAACGGAAAGCCCCTTTTGGCGTTCTCCGTTCCTTCCAGATAGCATGGACGACGGACTTGGTAAGGGTGTGCGCGTTTTAGAAGTGCAAAAAGATCTTAAAACAGAGCCTCGTTATGTTTATGATCCTACGCACCCTGACGCAATTCTTTCCGGTCCTCGTGAAGGTTATGTTGAGATGCCCAATGTAGATGTTGTTACGGAAATGACGGACATGATTTCAGCTTCGCGCTCTTATGAGGCGAATGCCGCAATTATTGAAGGATCAAAATCTATGTTCCAAAGAGCTTTGGACATAGGAGCAAAATAGGATTTTAAAGGGAGGGAATTTTGAAAATCTTTAACAATCAAGCTTTTATAAACGCAGCCGCCGCGCAGAATTATTCAATTACAATGATTCGTAATCATGAAAAACACATGCAGATGCCGGACAGTCCGTATTTTGGAAATGGGAATAAATCTCTCGCGCTTAGGGATACAATTGGAGCGCAGGGAATTACAAGGGCGGGCGTTTTTGAAGACGCGATGCTTCAAGCGTTAGATAAAGTATCGGGAGCGCAATTAACCGCAAGCGAGATGCAAAAGGAAGCGCTTATCAACCCCGATTCGGTTGATATTCACGATATTACGATAGCTCAGGCGGAGGCAAGCATGGCTCTTGGAGTTACACGTAATATTTTAAGCAGATTAGTTCAAGGTTGGAGAGACCTAATTAATACAAGATAGTATTTATATTCGGGAGGGGATATGAACGAGTTTTTCAAAAAAATCATTTCTAAGGCTACGGCTGTTTGGGCAAACTGGTCTTTTACGCAAAAGATCCTAATTGCCGTAGTAGCCGTTGTCATCATCGGAGGAGTTATCGCGCTCTTTCGGGTTTCAGCAACGCCGGTATTGTCGGCTGTTTATGACAGACCAATTACCGATGAAGCTCTGCTGGACAGAATAGTAACGCGTCTTAATCAGGAAGATGTTGTCGTTACTGTAACGCCCGATAATATTGTGCGCGTTCAGGACGAACTGACAGCGCGGCGCATGAGGGTAATTCTTATCCGTGAGAATTTACTTCCGACGGGAATAGATCCATGGCAGATCTTCGACAAAGAGCGCTGGACTATTACCGACATGGAGCGTAATGTTAACTTCCAACGGGCGCAACAAAAAATGATAGCCGACCATATCAGGGCGATTGAAGGCATTGATAATGTCGAGTTAAGAATTGTGTGGCCCAAAAAAGAACTTTTTGCCTCAGAGCAGAATCCGGTAAGCGCCGCCGTAACCATTATTCCGACCCCTGGAAGCGACATTGCGCAAAACAGAAAAAAAATAGAAGGCATACAAAAACTTCTTAAATCCGCTATTGAAGGGTTAAAAGATGATAATATCACAATAACCGACAATTACGGAATTGAGCTTAACGACTTTGAAGGAATGAAAGATTTTGACAAACAAGCTCTTACAGAGCGTCAACAAAAATTTCTTTTGGATATGGAAAAAAGATACAGGGGTCTTGTGCTTTCTTCTGTTCAACAAATATTTAAGCAGGATCGCGTAAGGGATCTTAACATAAAATTTGAAATGGATATGTCCCAAAAAACTGTTGATACAAAAGAAAATTTCCCCGTTACAATCAAGCCAAGAACGCCCGGTCTTCCTTATGACGATTCAATTATAAAGGAATCCCTTATAATTGGAGAGTCAAAATCTGATACAAAATGGGAAGGTACAGGGTTTAATCCTGAAGGTCCCGGCGGAGTGGAGGGGCAAACGCCTCCCGCTTTTAAGGATATGAGTAACTTGTACGGAAGAATGAATCAATCTACAGATGTTACTAATTATGAAATTAACCAACGTAAATCACAGGAAAACAAAAGCCCTCAAATTGATCGTGTAACTGTTTCAGTAAATATTGACGGAGTATGGAAAAGAAAATTTGACGAAAAGAAACAACCCATAATTCTTCAAGATGGCACTATTGAAAGGGAATACACTCCAGTTCCTCCCGAAGATCTTAAAAAGGTAGAAGGATTAATACGCGACGCTATAGCGTATAATTCGGCAAGAGGGGACTCAGTTACTGTAACCAATATCCCTGTAGATCGCACCAAAGAATTTATGGAAGAGGATGCCGCGTATTTCAGAAAGAAACAAATGCAAATTACAATAATTATTTTTATTGCGGGTTTGACATTAATGTTATTTGGATTTATGCTGTTTAGGATGATCTCTCGCGAGATGGAAAGACGCAAAAGGCTTGCCGAGGAAGAAAGGGCAAGACGCGAACAGATGTTGCGGGAGAGCGCAATGGCAGAGGCGGAACAGGAATCCGAGGACGTCTCCATTTCACTGGAAGAACGTACAAGAATGCAGTTGATGGAAAGCGCTATCAATTTGGCAAAAGAGCATCCGGAAGATGCCGCTCAACTCATCAGAACATGGTTATTGGAGGAATAAACTATGGCAAAGACAGCATTAGTACCGGGAGCCTCTGTAGGCGGCTCCAAGAAGAAAAATGTAAAAGAATATACGGGACGCCAAAAAGCGGCTATTTTCCTTGTAACAATAGGCTCGGAGATCTCCGCGGAAATTTTCAAATATCTGCGTGAAGATGAAATTGAAACTCTAACCTTTGAAATAGCAAGGCTTGAAACAATAGACTCGGAACAGAAGGATGCAATCCTTCAGGAATTCCAAGAGTTGATGATGGCGAACCAGTTCATCTCAACGGGCGGTATCGACTACGCCAGAGAGCTTTTGGAAAAATCGCTCGGTAGCCAGAAAGCGATTGATATTATCAACCGCTTAACGTCAAGTTTGCAGGTGCGTCCTTTCGACTTTATCCGCAGAACAGACCCGGCGCACCTTTTAAACTTTATTCAGCAGGAACACCCGCAGACAATCGCCCTTATTTTGGCGTACTTGGAGCCGAACAAAGCTTCAATTATTCTGCAAAATCTGCCGCATGAAGTGCAGAGCGACGTAGCCAGACGTATTGCTACAATGGACAGAACAAGCCCTGAAGTATTGCGCGAAGTTGAACGCGTTCTTGAAAAGAAACTTTCATCACTGTCCAGCGAAGACTACACTGCGGCGGGCGGCGTTGAAAGCATCGTAGAAATATTGAACCTTGTAGACCGCGCTTCTGAAAAGCAGATTATCGAGGCTTTGGAAGACGAAGATCCGGAACTTGCGGAAGAGATCAAGAAAAGAATGTTCGTATTCGAAGATATCGTTATGCTGGACGACCGAGCCATTCAAAAGGTTATGCGCGAAGTCGACTCTCAAGAGCTTGCGAAAGCGCTCAAGTCGGTCGATTCGGAAGTTCAGGACAAGATATTCAAGAATATGTCCAAACGCGCGGCAAGTATGCTCAAGGAAGATATGGAGTATATGGGACCTGTACGCTTAAAAGACGTTGAAGAAGCGCAACAGAAGATAGTATCCATTATTCGCCACCTTGAAGATACGGGTGAAATCGTTGTCGCCCGCGCAGGTGAAGATGAACTTGTTGTATAAAGAGGTTGATTTATGTTAAAGGCTGTTTTTAGATCTAATGAATTGGTTCCGCTTGGCGAGAAGATTATTATCGACTCGCCTGGTACATACTCCGAAATCCCTCATTTATCATCTATTGAGGATACTGTAGAAGCCCTTGATGATGTTGAAGAATATTCAGGACCTTCGGCAGATGATATGCGGCGTGAAGCTGAAATGTTTAAGGCTCAATGGGACGAAGAAAAAGAACGAATGATTTCTTCGGCAAAAGCGGAAGCGGAAAGCATTGTTCAGACGGCGCAGAGCGCAGCCTTTGCGGAGGTTAAAAGACAAACAGATGAGGCTCAAATATTAAAACAGCAGGCGGAAGACGAGGCGCAAAAAATACTTGACGACGCTAAATTAAAAGCAAGCGAAATTGAAGCCGAAGTAAGGCGGTCTTTGGATACTGAACGCAATGAAGCGAAAGAAACCGGCAGAAAGGAAGGTAAGGAAGAGGGATATGCCGAAGGAAAAGCGGAGGTTGACCGCCTTATCGAAAGAACACAGGTAGTGCTTGAAAGAGCGCAGGACAAAAGAGGAGAGATATTAAGCGATACCGAAAAAGAAATAATCTCCTTAGTGCTTTTGATTTCGCGTAAAGTTATTAAAGTGCTTTCCGAAAATCAGCGCGATATTATTATCTCCAATGTGATTGAGGCTTTGCGTAAAGTAAGAGCAAAAGGAAATGTCATCATAAGAGTAAACCTTGCCGATTTACAGCTTGCGACAGAACACAAACAAGATTTTATAAACCTTATGGAAGGAGCCAAATCGGTTCAGATTGTAGAAGACAGTTCTGTGGATCAAGGCGGTTGTATAATAGAAACCGATTTTGGCGAGATAGACGCGCGTATCGCAAGCCAACTTGCCGAGTTGGAAAACAGAATACTGGAAATCTCGCCCATACAACCGGGAAGAAAAGATAATACTCCGCCGCCTGTAATCAGAACGGCAAATCTTAACGGCGATCTTGCCGCTTCTTCCGCGATAATGGACGCGCTGAGTAAATCATCTAACGAGGGCGGAGCAACTGATTCGCCTTCAGATTCTGATGATCCTGAGCTTTCAAGCGGAGCGAGCGCGGCTCTTACGGCATCTGCCGCGTTAGCCGCTTTAGCTACAATGGCGACAAAAGGCAAGAGAGAAGTGGACAAAAAAATAACAGGCGGATTAGATAAGTTAACAAGAAGGAAATCTGATAGTTCGACCCCGTAAAATTTACGGAGTCGCTTGTGGAGGGGGGACCGCATGCAGACAATTACAGTTGAGCCGAGTGTTTTTGATAAATATCTTACATGTGCGGATAAAACAGATCCGATAAAATGCGTCGGCAAAATAGTTAAAATAGACGGATTATTAATCGAAAGCCACGGTCCTCAGGCGATTATAGGCGAGATATGCAGAATTATAGCCCCAAAAGGAAGGGGTAGCATAAAAGCCGAAGTTGTAGGGTTAAGGTATGAAATCGTCCAACTTATGGCTTATGAAGAAACGGACGGAATTGAAGTAGGCGATAGAGTTATCGCTCTTGGCTCCCGTCTTGAAGTGCCTGTATCACAAAAACTTTTAGGGCGGGTTATAGACGCCCTTGGAAACCCAATAGACAATAAGGGCGATATTTCGTCTAACTGTTATTATCCCGCCCTTACAAGCCCGCCTGATCCGCTTAAAAGAAGACGAATAACGGAACGCATAACAACAGGAGTACGCGCAATTGACGGTCTTCTTGCGGTAGGCAAGGGGCAAAGGCTTGGTATTTTTTCCGGTTCTGGCGTAGGTAAATCCACTCTCCTTGGAATGATTGCCCGCAACACTTCCGCCGATGTAAACGTAGTCGCCCTAATAGGGGAACGCGGGCGGGAAGTAAACGATTTTATAGAAAACGATCTTGGTCCCGAAGGACTTGCGCGCAGCGTATTGATTGTTACTCCTTCCAATTCTCCGCCTCTTGCCCGTCTTCGCGGAGCTTATGTTGCGACTGCTGTCGCTGAGTATTTCAGGGATCAGGGAAACGATGTAATGTTGATGTTTGATTCAGTTACGCGCTTTGCCCGCGCCATGAGGGAAATAGGGCTTGCAGCAGGGGAGCCTCCCGCGCAGAGGGGATTCCCGCCCAGTATGTTTGATTCAATGCCGAAACTCCTTGAAAGATCCGGTACTTCCGACAAGGGGAGCATAACGGGTTTTTACACAGTCCTTGTAGACGGCGATGATATGGACGAACCTGTAGCGGATACAGTCCGAGGTATCCTTGACGGACATATTGTTCTTTCTAGAGATTTAGCGCAGGCGTATCATTATCCTGCAATTGACGTGCTTACAAGCATTTCTCGTCTTGCGCCCAAAGTGTCGGGACAGATGAGCAGAAAAGCGTCCGGCGTTATCCGAAGAAATATGGCGGCTTATGCGAGCGCGGAAGACCTTATCAATGTAGGCGCTTATCATCAAGGTTCCAACCCCGAAATTGACGAAGCTATCGCTAAACATGGCATTATAGAAGAATTTCTTATGCAGGAGGTTGACGAGCCTTCGTCTTTGGAAGAAACGCTTACCGCCATGTCGGAAATAGCGGATGTTTTTATTCCGCCTGAGGAAATGACGGATACAAATCAAAAACTTGAAAAAACAGCAAGTCAAAAAATAAAGAGCAATGTTCCTGAAAAGGCTGAAAAACCCGCTAATGTTGAAGATACAAAAATGGCGCTTAACAGTGTAGCGTCTTTATTTTCATCGCTCCCAGGTATGAATATTTTGGAAAATAACATCTTATGAAAAGATTTACATTCAGACTTGAAAAAGTTCTCCAATTAAGGAAATTCAAAGAGAATGAATGTAAACTCGCGCTTGGGCAAGCTATCAGTATTCTTAATATAATAGAAAACGATATAAAAATGACGGCAATTAAGAGGCACAATGCCGTTCAACAGCGTTTTAATTCTCCGCAAGACATGGCTTCATGGGACATTTATGTTCTAAGGCTTGAACAAGAAGCGGAAAAATTGGCGCAAAATGCGGCGCAAGCGGAGCTTGTGGTGGAAGAAAAACGCGCTCTGTACATAGAAGCGCAAAAAGATTTAAAAGCTATAGAAAAACTAAAAGAAAAGCGCCAAAAAGAGTATCGCAAAGAAATGATGAATTACCAAATGGCGGAAGTAGATGATTTAACCGCCGCCAGGTATAGGCGAGAAGAAGTTTACCAGGAACATATCTAAAACCACATATCCTCTTTCGTATAACATATATATCAGTTGTAAGCTCAAATCTTTCTTGGTTCGCTACTGTTCGTGTGGTTCGTGGTAAAAAAACTATTCAATAATACTCAAAATATCCGGTATCTTCCGTATAATTTTATCGGGTTTTATATTATAATCTTCCAATAAAACTTTTTTTGTGTTAATCCATATTGTGAATATGCCTAATTTTTGCGGAGGTTCTATGTCCCAAATTAAATTGTCGCCTATCATTATAATTTTATTGTTTTGTACTTTTGTTTTTTGTAACATATATTCATACATTTTTATATCAGGTTTGCCGTATCCTACCTCGCCTTCAATAAAGACGTAATCAAAATATTTTTCTATATCAAAACGTTTTAATTTTTTCCGTTGAATTTCAGAAGTCCCATTTGTCATAACACCCAATTTTATATTTTTCTCTTTTATTTTTTGTAATGTTTCTTCAACGCCGTCTAATAAATACCATAAATTTTCATGTATATCAGAAAAACAATCCGCCAATTCTTCTAATTTTTTTATTTCCAAATCAGAATATTCTTTTAACGCCAATTTTACAATATCTCTTCTTGCGTTTACTATATTTCTTCTACCTGCTTTATGCCTTTCCGGGTCTGACCAATACCATTTTCTTGCAGTATGTATTTTTTCCAAAATAATAGGCTTATCAATATTAATAACATTATTCTGAATAAATATATCTACAGTTTTATCCCATGCTTCTTCCGTAACAAGGTCGAATGCCATCAGTGTGTCGTCTAAATCAAATAAAATTAATTCTGGTTTCATTTGTTGTTAATTTATATTTTTTAATTCTTCTCTGATTTTTTTTAATGCGTCTATATTTCTAATTTTTTCAACAGACCTGATTACGTATATTACATCTTCTTCATATACCTGAATTCTATAAGGGTAACGAATTTCATTAATATATCTGTTTAGAAAGCCGCATTCCATTTTAATTTCTTGAAAATTATTATCTATTTCAATACAGTTATCATTTAACAAAACTAAATTATGAGTTTTTTGAGGAATAATATTATTGTATGTTAAAAAGCATTTTAAATATTTTTCTGTAGCTTGAGCGTATAAATAACAAATAACTTCCATGTGTTTTTTATATGATTCATTCAATATCTTTGCCGAGTCAAAATCGTCATCAGCTATTATCATCCATTCTTTAACATCGTTAATGTTCATATAATATTTTACCTTTTTGGCAAATTGTCTTTTCAAAGATATTTTCTATTTTTCTTTTATTAAATATTGTTTCATTATTTAAAAATAAATCAATGAAATATATTTTTTTATAACTTAAATCGACAACAATTTTTGCATATATTTCAGTTAAATTATTTATTCCATCAGGTATTACAATATAAATATCAATGTCGCTTTTGTCAGAGGGCGTTCCGTATGCGTAAGAACCAAATAAATAAATATACCGAGCAGGTACGAACTTGAGGATGGACTCTTTAATATCTTCTATTTTTTCCGTTAAATTTTCCATTGTTTTATTATATTCATTTATCTGTTTTTTGTCAAATGTGTTCTTTTATTTTACATCAAACGCTGTGTTAAAATTCCCCTCAATCCGCTTCTCCAATTCGCTCTCATCAATCTTTTCTCCGGCATCGTTGCGAAGGGCTGCCGCTGTTTTGAGTATCAAAGGCAGGTCAGCCCATGATGAAAAATTTTCGCCTCTTCTTGGTTGAAAGGGAGCGTCTGTCTCTGTTAAAAGCCTTTCCACGGGGAGCAGAGAACAGCATTGAATTGCCTGTTTGTGGTTTAGCGTAATTGTGTTTCCAAATGAAAAATAGGCGTTAATGCCGTGGCGTAATAGCGAGCGGGCTTCTTCAAGAGTGCCTGACCATGAATGAAAAATGACGGACCTGCACTTTGATAATTCTTTTTCGGCGGCAAAAATTTTGTGCATTGCACGGCGTACATGAAGAACGACTGGCAAGTCGTAATTAATTGCAATTTCCAAATGTGCCGTAAAAATAGCGTCTTGTATTTTTTCAGTTTCCTTAAACTCGGCGTTGTAAAGATCAAAACCACATTCGCCTATTGCGGCTATTTTGTCCACCTCCGCAAGATTTCGCAAAAGAGTAATACTGTCATTTAACTCTGTTTCCGTAAATGGACCACCTTCTTTCTCCTTTACCGCCGGCAGTTGCGGATGAACGCCGAAGCAGAGCAGTAAAGGAGCGGCGTTTTCAGCGGTGGCGTTATGTGCTAATATTTCGTTATGTGCAAATTCTTCCATGTTGTAAGAACTTGCCGCCGCAATGACTCCCAGCTTACGCCGTTCTTGCTCCATTTGCGGGAAAAGGGGGGAGAGGTCGAAGGGGTGGCAATGGGCGTCTGTCAACACGTTATAAACCAATAATCATTTTGGCGAATAAAAAATAAATTATAAGCGAAACTGCGTCTACAATGGTGGTGATTAACGGAGCCGCCATAACAGCAGGGTCGATTTTTAAGCATTTTGCAGCTAACGGCAAAACACAGCCGACAGTTTTCGCTATTATAATTGTACAACATACGGACAGGGTAACCGTAACGCATAACATAAGATTTTGTCCGTTCATTAAATAAATGCGTATAAAATTAATTGTTCCAAGGGCTAGTCCGCATATCAATCCGACACGCACTTCCTTCCATACAATGCGGATAATGTCTTTTGGTGTAATTTCACCTATCGCCATACCTCGAATGATAAGGGTTGAAGATTGAGAGCCTGCGTTGCCGCCTGTGTCCATGAGCATCGGGATAAACGCTACAAGAATCGGCAGAGCCGCAAGTCCTGCTTCAAAATTAGAAATGATTAAGCCTGTTATGGTCGCTGAAAGCATCAACACCAAGAGCCAGATGATGCGGTTTCTGGCGAGTTGGAACACGCCTGTTTTAAGATACGGATCGTCAGAGGGGGCAAGGGCGTTCATCTTTTCGATGTCTTCCGTGCTTTCTTCTACGATAACGTCTACAATGTCGTCTACCGTTATAATGCCCACGAGACGCTTCTCTTTGTCAACAACTGGCATTGCCAACAGCGAGTATTTCTTAAATTGTTCGGCAACAGCTTCCTGATCATCTGTTGTGTAAGCGTAAACAAGATTAGTGTCCATTATGTTGCCTATACGCTGTCGGGGTTTTGAAAGCATAAGAGTTTTTGCGGAAATAGAACCTACAAGAACACGATCCTTACGTATCACATAACAGTTGTAAATTGTCTCTTTGTCAAGCCCTGTACTGCGGATAGTGTCAAATGCTTTGTGTACTGTCTCGTCTTCTCTAAGATCGACATATTCCGTAGTCATAAGACTGCCTGCGGAATCGTCGGGGTATTGTAAAAAATTATTGATTAGTTTTCGTTTTTCAGGTTGCACATTTTTTAATACACGCTTTACAATATTAGCCGGCATTTCCTCGATAAAGTCTACAGCGTCGTCCATGAAAAGTTTGTTCATGATTTCGCCGATTTCCGTATCGGTAAGAGCTTCAATAACAATCTGCTGATGATCGCTGTCCATGTAGGCAAAAACTTCCGATGCAATTGCTTTGGGCAGAATCCTGAATAATCTGACTTTATTTTCTTTGTCTAATTCTTCGGAAATATCGGCAATGTCCGCCGTATTCATATCGACAATCAGAGGTTTCAATTTTAATATATCGATTGAACCTGCTCTGATTAATTCTATAATTTCTTCTTTATTCATATTAGAACACCGGACAGAAAGCAAGGGTCGCTGTTTGTGTCAAGCTTTAGCCTCCTGTTTGTTTTTTACTAATGTAATTCTAGTAAAATATCATGTTTTGTCAATACAAAGGAGAAAGATCAGGGGTTTTTGTTCGAGGAGTTGGTGTAGGTTTATTATGCGGTTACAAGATCGGGGTGTTCTATGTTTACAGTTTTATGTGCGTTATTGTTATGTAAAGCTTCTGGTGTAAGGCACATTTTATCGTATTCACGCATCCTAGCTTCGGATATAAATCCTAATTTGAAATTGATAGTTGCGTTCTCGTGGATCATTTCCGCTATGTCGCTTTCGTATTTCATTCTAATCCTCCTCAATAATTTCAATGAAAGTCCCATTTCTCAAACGAGTATCAAGCTGATCATCGGTCAATAAAAACTGGTCTTTTGCGTCTTCCTTGAACCTTTTCAATTCTTTCCCACTTATGTTGTCCCTGTCATTCTTGGAAAAACCATAAACAAAAAATGTGCGGTACTCGTTTCTAAAGTATACTATAACACGATGTCCGCCTGATTTTCCTTCGCCTTGTCTGGCTACTCGTACCTTATATACATCGCCCCCCAGATTTGCGTCCGCTTGGTCTGCCTCAAGTTGATCAACAATTTCCAGTAATTCATGGTCGGTAATGCCTTCCTTGCTCGCAAAACGGCTGAACCCTGTATATTTGAATACCCTCACCTTTATATAATAACAATAAAATGGACGTGTTTCAAGGATAATTTGTAAAATATACTCAAATATTTGTAAACAGTCTTTTCTCTCTAAACTTCATTTTGCTCCTCAATAAATTCCTCTTGTACAGTGTAAAATATTTTTGTATAATAAACACATGGATCATAAAACCAT
>NZ_BDHD01000019.1:0-26600 GCF_054786075.1 Treponema sp. R6D11
TAATTATACAATATGAAAATGGTAAATAGAAGCCTATAAATTTTTATGTAAAATATTATAAAGGGAGTTAAGTCATTCCAAGTTTTTTTATAAGCTTAATTAGCGTAATAGGATTATATCCTCTTTTTTACAAACTGAATAAACCCGCTTCTCGCTGGAGGGCTGTCGCTCTTTTAGCGGCGGTAATACTTGGGCGTCCTCTTTCTTTGTTATGGCAGAGATACTTTATGTTTGAGCAAGTTGACTCCCCTACCCTAATTGATATTACCGTTATTCATGTTGCGTTATACCTTCTTATCCCTGTTCTGTTAGGTAACAACCGTTTAAGAGCGTTTATTTCAGCTTCATTTGCATTTGCCGTCATTAATCTAGCACATTTGCCCATTACTCATTTTATTTTTTTTGTAGTATCCCCTTTTATTAATTCACTAAGTCATGTGGAATTTATGCAAAAAAATCCTAACATATATTACAGTGATATTTTTTTAAGCAATGTTGTCATTGCCGTCTGCTGTCTTTTTGCCGCACGTTGGTTACGTGAAACTAAATTAAAACCGCCTCTTACGCTTTATGTGATTTTCAACCTGTTGTTCATTTTATTCCCTTTGGTAATACTCGCATGGTATGAAAATATATTAAATGTAATGTCTATTTCTTTTTTAACTTCCGCATTTATAAGCTCGTTTTTTTTGGTAATAATGCTGTTTTTATTTTATCTATATACAAGATTGACTACAAGTAATTTGACAGCCGACAATGCGGCTGAAAACTCATCGTCATTGAAAAATGAAAAGGGTGAAAAATATACGCCGTTCATTCAACTTTTGAGCAGGCGTGAATTGGAAGTTATCGAAGCGATACTTGCAGGTAATGTCAGGCATAAACAACTCTCCGCAGCCCTCAATATTTCTGTCAGTACGGTAAAAACACATTTAATACATATTTATAAAACTACAGGCGTTTCCAGTATTGCCGCCCTCTCTTTGCTTTTTCACGGGTATACTCCGCAAACGCCTAAAAATCAACCTTAATTCACCCTAAAATCAACCCAAAAGATGATATAAATACGCACGTCGCCTCGGATATATTTTTTATATTAAATTTATCCAGTAAGGAGACCAAAATGGAAACAGAAACCATAGAGACAAAAAAGTGTAACAACTGCCTAAAGAGGGTTACTATCGAACAAAACAGATGTCCTCATTGCAGAAAAGACGATTTTACTTTTGACGGAGCGGTCATTGTACGAGCTATAAAACGAAAGTTCAATCTCTTTAGAAGTATTGCGTCAATTTTTAAGAAATGATTAAAAATGTTTGGTTTTATATTGTTATATATAGTATATTATATGAACATTTAAGGAGAAAGCATGGAAGGCATAAAAAGAACCGACGTAAATGAACAATGGGCACATTCCGGCATTGTTGAAGCCGGAGATTTTGCCTTTATAAGTTATTGTGTCGGCAATATAGGTCAACCCATTGAAAACCAAATAAACGGTGCTATTGATCATTTGCAAAAAAGACTTGAATCAATAGGTTTAACATTGGACTCGGTTGTAAAACTGGATTGCCTATTTAGGGACGTATGGAATATTCCCGTAATGGAAAAAGTATTTAAGGAAAGGTTTAACGGAAAATATCCCGCAAGAAAATCAATACAAACGGAATTTGCCCATGTTGGCGGACAAGAAGGACTTTTATTCCAACTTGATGCAATAGCGTATAAGAAGTAAAAAATATATTAAAGGAGAAACAAATGGCTAATGCAATGGATTATAAAAAGGAATATAAGGATTTATATTTACCCAAAACGAAACCAACGGTTATAAATGTACCTGAAATGAGTTTTGTCGCTGTTGAAGGCAAAGGCGACCCAAATGATAAAAATGGAGAATATCAAAGAGCATTAGGAATATTGTATGGTATCCAATTTACAATAAAAATGAGCAAAATGGGAAACAATAAATTGGCAGGCTATTTTGATTATATTGTTCCCCCTTTGGAAGGTTTTTGGTGGGCTGAAGATAATGAACAGATTTTTATGAAAGACAAATCTAAATATAATTGGATTTCGATAATAAGGCTTCCAGAATTTGTGAATAAAGAAATATTTAATTGGGCTTGTGATGAAGTAACAAAAAAGAAAAACATAGAAACAAAAATTGCAAAATACATAAAAATAAAAGAAGGATTATGTGTGCAATGTATGCATATTGGCTCTTACGATAACGAACCAAAGACAATAAAAATGATAGACGACTTTATTAAAGAAAATAATTTAAAGAATGATATAAATGAAAAAAGGAGACATCACGAAATATATTTATCTGATCCAAGAAAAACGGAAACATCAAAATTAAAGACGGTAATTAGAATACCTGTAAAAAAATAATGGGAGAAACGAAAAATGGCAACATGGAAGTATTGGTTGGAGGAAATATAAAAATATTTATAATAATTTTATAAGAGGTTTTATGGAAGAAATAAACATCGTGCATTATTGTCATTCTCTGTGTATGCCTTTACAAAGTATAACTGAATTACCTGAAACTGAAGCGTATAAATTAGCCGATAAATTGGCGACAAATAACGCAACGGCTTTTTGCAGGTTTAAGGATTTTAGAAACTATTATCCCAGAAGAATTGAAACTGAAAAATGGTTATATAATTGGTTCCTAAAACTGGGAGGAAAACCCAAAACCGAACATCCATTATATTTTGTTTTGGAAAAAAGCGATTACTTAAATGAATGGTTTGACAAAGGCAAAATAATAAAAATTCCTCTCTCAAAAATAGAAGCGGAACATATAAGTTTTACATTAGGTGATAGTTGCGCTAATTTTGATAAAAATAATCGGCAAGACCCTTTTCTAAAAGATAAATTATATAAAATGATAGAAGAAAATAAAGGGAATGTAAATGAATTATTAGAGATGATTAATCAAAAATATAATTATCACTATATCGAATGTCAACTTTGGAAAAAAGATTAAAAATGTTCATTTTAAGACTTTACTTTTCTGTATTATTGTAGCTTAATTAATGGTCAAGACAAAAATATTCTACAGAGAGGTTTTTAATGAAAGAAGTTGAAGCAAATAAAGCGGCTTGGGGTTTATTATCCAAAGACCATTACGAACACTGTAAAAAATCGTTACAGGAAAAAAAGTTTGGTTTTAGCAAGATAATTGAAAGGGAAATTGGTGATATTTCCGGGAAAAATGTTATTCACCTTCAATGTAATGCCGGAGCAGACACTATTTTATTGGCTCAAAAAGGGGCGACCGTTACGGGAGTCGATTTAGTTCCAGATAACATAAAATACGCACGTCTTATGGCGCAGGAATTGGGCGTTTCAAATATCGACTTTATAGAATCGGACATTATGGACTTTAAGGAAAAACACAACAAAAAATATGACATGGTATTCACGACAGAAGGAGTGTTATGCTGGCTGCCCGATTTGAACAAATGGGCACAGACGATAAGGCATTTACTTAAAGATAACGGCGTTTTATATTTACTTGACGGACACCCATTTTACATGGTTTTTGACACAGAAAAATTAAAAGAAAACAAGTTAGAAATAAAATACCCGTATTTTGTTAGGGAGCCGGAACAAAATAATATGATTGGCGGCTGGTTTTCCGAAGCAAAAAAGACAAGCCATTATGAATGGATGTACAAGGTCAGCGATATAATAAATTCATTGGCTAAAGCCGGATTGACAATAGAATTTTTTAATGAATATGATACTCTTTATTACGATGGAGGCGGAATGGAAAGAGGCGTTGAAGGAGAATATCACTTCCCTTTCTTTGACAAGAAATTGCCGTTTACATTTTCCCTTGGAGCAAGGTTGATTACAAGATGAAACATCATAAAGGGTAATAAAATGAACAAATTATTTCATATCTTATCAATTCTCATTATATTGTTGGCTATAATTGCAAGTGGTTTCGGTTTATTTTATAAAAATGATGGACAATCGTTTGATTTTATTAATCAATATGGTGATATAATAAAAATTTACGGAAATGGTATATATAAAAATGATTCATATTTTATGGCTCCTATATTCAAAGGAACTGACTGTACAATAATGTTTCTGGCAATTCCCTTGTTAATTATTGCTTTAATAATGGATATTAAAAAAAGAACAATTAAAACAAATCTTTTTTTGACAGCCATTATCGCATTATTTGTTTATTATTCTGCAAGTATTTCATTCGGTGTTGTATATAATGTGTTACATTTAATTTATATAGCCTTATTTTCATGCAGTATATATGCTTTAATTATTGGGTTTATGCTATTAAAAAAATATACCATAAATATTTCTGTAAGAATGAATACAAATGGGATAAAAATATTTCTGTTTTTTTGTGGTTTATCTTTGTTTGTGGCATGGCTCCCAGATATAATTACATCATTAATAAACAAAAAATCACTTGAATTGATAGAAATATATACGACTCAAATCACTTATGTATTGGATATGGCAATAATATCACCTTCGATATTTATTTGTTTATATAATCTAAATAAAGATAATAATATGGGTTATATTTTGTTAGGCATAATTTTGAATATGCTTATATTTGTTGGTGTAATGGTAATTATTCAGGCAATATTTCAGATAAGGACTGGAATAAATATGCCTATTGGAGCAATAATAACTAAAATAGGAATATTTGTAGTATTAGCAATAATAGCAATGTTTTATGATGTGAAATTATTAAAAAATATACAAGGCAACAGAAACGGCACATAAAAGTAGTTATCTGAAATACAACCATAAATTGGTTGGAAAAATAGAAAAGCTTTTTGGTTTTAATCGTCAAAAATGATTAAAAATGTTCATTTTAATTTGTAAAAATTTGCTAAATTTTTGTTAAGGAGAAATACCATGCTATACACACAAGGAAAAACGGATTGTAAGCCAAGCGAGGTTGGCTATGATGAAAAACGGCTTGACGTGCTGAACAACCACTTGCAGCGTGTCATTGATGACGGCGAAATACAATGTGCTACCTACTGCATATCACGGAAAGGCAAAATTTTCGCTCACGGCGGAGTGGGGAAAAAGTCGTTCCGCAAGGACGATAATACTCCGGTTCAGCCTGATTCCACTAGATATGTAGCCTCTATTACAAAAGTTTTTACGGCAGTCGCAATAATGAAACTGGTCGAAGACGGCTATACACGGCTAGATGTTCCTGTAGGCGAAATTTTGCCGCAGTTCAATACGCCCTCTTATAACGGCGTTACGCTGTTTCAACTTTTAACTCACACTTCTGGTTTGCATGCGGACGGCGGCTGTTTTGAAAACAAATACCAGAGCAATTACTGGAAATTGATAGAAGACGCATACGATCTTTGCAAACCCGACAAGAAAAAAGATTTCGATTGGCTAACAGCCGCTTTAAGCACAATAGGCAACGGCTTTAGAGTCAAGCCCGATACCGAGTGGGCATATTGTAGTTTTGGTTTTACTATTCTTGGGGCGGTTATCGAAAAAATAACGGGAATGTCAGCTCACAAATTTATCGAGGACAATATCTGCAAACCGTTAGGCATGAAGGACACTTCTTTTGACGTAACACCGGAAATGGCAAAGCGGTATATTGTTTCAGATGAAGAGCTTGAAAAACATGTAAACAACACGATAAACGGAAATTATAAGCCTCAATGGATTGGGGAAAAGCTCAAAATTCCCGATACTGGGGGCGGTTTGAATTCGACAGTTTACGATTTAAGTCTATTTGGAAACATGGCTCTTTTTGGCGGTACGTTAAACGGCGTGCGTATCCTCGGCAGAAAAGCTATGGAAAAAATGACAAACATTGCCAGTGCTCTTCCGAATTACACTTGGAACGCAAATGAAAAAGAGCGGTACTATGGCGTAGGTTTTGATATGCGAAACGGTCCCGCTTTTACTTTCTCCCAAGGCACTTATATGCATGAAGGTTCGGGAGCGTGTTCCTTGTACATTGATCCCAAAGAAGAACTTGTCGCCGCATGGATTGTTCCGTTCGCAAAAGAAGGTTGGTTCTCACGGGCACTTTTCAGCGTGCATAATATTATTTGGTCGGGATTGATATAGATGGCTATGTTGAACAAACTTAAACAAAAACTCGACACGTGCAAATCAATAGCGTTTGCCACTATTAAGGAGTATTTAGTTTATCGTTCTCACATGATGATATCGATCTTTGTAGGTCCTGTTTACTTTATCGTACAGTACTTTACTTGGACTGCCGTTTACGGCGGCGAAGGAGTAATAAGAGGAATCGAGTATTTGCAGATGATTCGCTATTTTGGCATAATGACGCTGATAGGTTACATGACATGGGATTCCGCAGATTGGAATTTATCCATGTTAATACGCACAGGCAAATTTTTAACATTCGCTCTCCGCCCAATTCATCACCCCTTTTTCGCTCTTTCTCAAAAAATAGGACACCGGGTACTTGGAACTCTTTTAGAAGCTTTACCATGTACTGTAATATTTATTTTGCTCTTCAAAGTTAATATGATGCCGTCCAGTATACCATGGACTGCACTCTCGATACTTATCGCCTATTTTATTTTCTTCTATATAAGTTACATCATCGGCATAGCGTCATTTTGGATTGTTGATTCTCAGGGGTTACGTCATTTTTATAACATTCTTTCAGGAGTATTTTCAGGGGCTTTTATTCCCCTTACTTTTTTCCCAAAGCCATTGCAAATTATTCAATTTTTTCTACCATTCCAGTACACATCTTATGTCCCTGCAATGGTGTTTATCGGCAAATATACGTTAGGCGACATTGAATTGTCAATTCCAGTTATAGTTGGCATACAGGCTTTGGCACTTTTATGTCTTTTCCTTGTATCCGAGCTTTTGTACAGTTTGGCAATGAAAAAGTTCACGGCGGTGGGAGCATGAAAAGATTTTTAAGTATTTATAAAACTTGCATAACAACCGCAATGTCAAGGGCATTGATCTACAGGCTTAACTTTGTGCTTTCAATGTTAATATCATTGTGTTATAACTTGTTATTTCCTTTAACGACAATACTCATTTACAATTCGGGTGCAAGTTTTCCCGGCTGGAATTTTTACGAAGTGTTATTAATTCAATCAATTTTTACGCTTTCAATGGGGCTTGCGTGCGTCATATTCAATAACGTGTTATGGTCAACGATGCAATACATACGGGAAGGCAGTTTTGAAGTTGTTCTTTTACGACCAATGAATCCGCTTTTCTTTTTAATTGCTACCAACTTTGACACAGGAAGTATCGGGCTTATAATCGGAGGCGGCGTAATGTTCGGCATCGCCATTGCACACACAGGCTTTGTTTCGCTTGCCGCTATCGGTCAATTTTTACTGTTATTCGCCGGAGGGTTCGCCGTAATGAGCGGGTTTCAAATGATTATGGCGGCGACTTCTTTTAAGTGGGTGGGAAATTCACGGTTACCTGACATTTTAGACAGCATACTGGGATTTGGGAAATATCCGCTGTCGATTTTCCCTCGGACTATAAAAACACTTGCGTCATTTATTATCCCTGTAGGTATGATTGGATTTTTTCCGGCAACCGCATTATTGGGACGGCTTGAGCCGTTTGCGTTAATCGCTGTTATTCCGTGCGTATTGTTTTTATGCTTAGGGATATGGCTGTATCAATATATGATCAAAGAATACGAAGGAGTCGGTGGCTAATGAGTATAATAAAAGTTACTAACCTTGTTAAAACTTATACCACTTTCAAACGAGGAAGCGGCGTGAAGGAAACTTTACAGAGTTTCTTTAAGCGTGAAAAAGTAATTATCAATGCTGTTGATGATATTACATTTACAGTTAAAGAGGGCGCTATCTGCGGAATGTTAGGTCCTAACGGAGCCGGTAAATCCACCACAATAAAAATGCTCTGCGGTGCACTCTACCCTACTTCAGGGGAAATTGACGTTATGGGATACTCGCCAAGCAAGGAGCGGAAAAGGTATGTGCGAGAAATCGGCGCTGTATTCGGACAGCGTTCGCAATTAATTTGGGACATTCCGCCGATTGACAGTTTTAACATGAACCGGGCAATTTATGGAATAACGCAGACGGATTATAAATCCCGTCTTGATGAGTTAGCTGAAATGTTTGATGTTAAAGAAGTCATCAACAAACCGACAAGGGTGCTGTCGCTAGGCGAACGCATGAAGTGTGAATTTATAATGGCAATGCTCCACAAGCCTAAAATCGTCTTTTTGGACGAGCCTACAATCGGGCTTGACGTTATCGCAAAGGCAAAAATCCGTGAGTTTATTCTGAACATGAACAAGACAGGCACGACTTTTATCCTTACCACCCACGATTTGGAAGATGTAAAACAACTTGCCGACAATGTGATTGTAATTAATCATGGCAAAAAAGTTTTTGACGACTCCTTGCAAAAATTACAACTAAATCTTGGAGAGAAAAAAATTGTAGAGCTTACTCTTGAACAGCCGTTTGACATTGGGGCTACACTTCCCGACAGCGTAAGAGTACTTGAACAAAAATCACCGCTGGAAATAACTTTGGAAGTTGACGCTTCAAAAATAGCAATCGGGGATTTTATCAAATTTTTATCAAGTAAATTTGCACTCTCAGACATAGCAGTAAAGGAACTACCAATGGAAGAAATAATTACGCAGATTTATAATGAGAATAGATAAAATTACCGCTTCCTATATTCTTCATAAACATCAATCATTCTTCTGATAAAATTATCAACGGAATAAACTCTTGATATTTCATCGGATCGTTTTCCCATTTTTTCTTTTTTGTCCTTATCCGCAAGAATATCAAGGGCTTTTTCCCACATCAATTTGTCATCTTCCACCGCCCAGCCGTTATCGCCGTTTACAACCATGCCCTCAATGCTGGGGTCGGCGGCGGCGACAACAGGTAGTCCTGCCGCCATCGCCTCAATAAAAGTAATAGGGTGAACTTCGCTGTGTGATGCGCTCATAAAAATATCAGCCGCCCTATAAACTTGGCGGATTTCATCGGGCCAGCGTAAATATCCTGTAAATATTACGGAATTCGCGAGCCCAAGCTCGTAACACTTTTCCTGTAACGATTTTTTATCGGGACCGTCGCCTACAAGCATCAATTTAACTTTGTTTCTGCGGGAATGAATCTCTTTAAAATTTTCTATTAGCGTTACGACATTTTTTTCGTTTCCAAGCCTTCCTACAAAAACAATCAATTCTTCGTCATCGGCAACTTTGTGCATTTTGCGAAAATTAATAGAGTCATTGTTTATGCTGTCAGAACGCTCATAAAAAAGCGAAAGATCAATTCCGTTGGGGACTATATGTATCGGCATTGTCATTTTTATTTCTTCAAGAAAATTTTTTATTTTTTTTGATGGCGCTATTATACATTTTTGACTGCGTAAAATCTGGCGAAAATAAGCGCCCATGTTTTTTCTAAAATAAATCTCCAAAAGAATCGGCGCGTAATATAAATAATCTTTATAAAAAGTGTGCATTGTATGAATCGAAGGGATTTTAAGTTTACGGCTGACAATGCGGGATGCAAGATATAAAGTAAATTCAGTATGAGCGTGAATAATGTCAATGTTAAGGGATCGGACTTTTTTAATCATCTGCTCCGCAATAAAAAAACCTATTCGGTGCTGAGGTTCATTTTTAAATTGAATTGATGCGCTTGTACGGAAAACATTGGGTTCTTCCACAGCGTCAGGATTATGTACGGTAAATACATAAACATTGTGCCCCTGTTTTTCCAATTCCGTCTTGAGCGTTCTGACAACGGTAACAACTCCGTTAACCTGAGGAGTGTAACAATCGCTAAAAAGAGCAATATTCATAGTAACATAATAAACTATAAAGCGTTTTCACGCAACAAAAATTTACAGAACACTTTGTAAAAACTGTCTCGTTCGGTCATTTGAGGGATTGGTAAATAATTGCTCAGGTTTTCCTTCTTCTAAAATAGAGCCTTCAAACATGAACACTACCCTATTCGCTACTTCGCGCGCAAAGCCCATTTCGTGCGAGACTACCAACATTGTCATGCCGCCTGCGGCTAACTGTTTCATTACTGCAAGCACCTCGCCGACAAGCTCGGGGTCAAGGGCGGAAGTCGGCTCGTCAAAGAGCATAATTCGCGGCTCCATGGCAAGCGCCCGCGCAATTGCCACACGCTGCTGCTGCCCGCCCGAAAGTTGCGATGGATACGAATTAATTTTATCGCTCAAACCAACACGCTCAAGTATCTGCTCGGATTTTTTTCGCGCCTGCGCGAGTGGCAATTTGCGGACATTGTGCGGAGCAAGCATTACATTTTCCAACGCTGTTTTGTGCGGAAAAAGATTGAAACGCTGAAAAACCATTCCCACTTCCAACAGAATTTTATTTCGCTCGTCATTGTGCATTTTTACGCTGTTAACCCCATGATGGCAATCAAAAAGCAAATTGTCTTCGATATATATTTGCCCATCGTCTATGGTTTCCAATCGGTTAAGAGTACGAAGATATGTCGATTTACCCGCTCCCGAAGGTCCGATTATGCACACAACCTCGCTTTGCTCAACTGTTAATGAAACATTTTTTAGCACTTCAAGCGGACCACGCCCATTACCGCCATGAAAAGTTTTACATACTCCTACGGTTTTAATCATTGACATAGCAGTTTCACTCATATACCGAATATTTATTTTCAGCCTTGCGGAAAATAAAAGAGAATACTGCCGTAATAATCAAATAAAGTATCATGGCGGGAATGTATACAAGAGCCGATCTTGTTGAGCCTTCGATATTTCTTGTAGCTTTTGTAATGTCAACTAACGCAATCATGGAAACTAAAGAAGCGTCTTTTAACATCATGATAAATTCATTGCCGACAGGGGGAATTAATCTGCGGATAGATTGAGGGATAATTACAAGGCGCATTGTTTGCGCGTAAGATAATCCTAAAGCGCGGGAAGCCTCAAATTGCCCTTTATCAATACTTTGAATTGCCGCCCTTATTATTTCTGCGCAGTAAGCGCCTGCATTTAGCGAGTAGGCGATAAATGCCGCAAGAAAGCGGCTGTTAATTGTAAGAGCAGGAACAATCATTGGAAGAGCGTAATAAACAAAATAGAGTTGCATTAAGAGCGGCGTTCCCCTAAAGAAGAACACATAGGCGCTACAAATTTTATTTATTACCGTATTTTTTGACATTTTCCCCAATGCCAAAAAGAGACTTAAGACAAGTCCCGCGCCGACAGCTAACACAGTCAGCGCGATAGTTACTCTTGCGCCTCTTAAAAGCTGGGGTGTCCATGAAAAAAGAATTGTTTTAAAATTTTCCATTAACCTTTATCGCCGTACCGGAGTAACCAAATCCATTCCGGCAAAAATGTCTTTGGATATTTTAAGCATAGTTCCGTCCGCAAAAAGTTCATCCAAAGCCTTGTCTATAGCTTTGGTTAAAGCGTCGTTTCCTTTTCTCATGCAAACGCCGAACTCTTCTTCTCCGCCCTGCCAGACAATTTCAAAAAACTCAGAGCGGGCTAAATATTCATAGGCGACCAGAAGATCGGTCATAATAGCGTCCACACGACCAAGACGAAGTTCATCAAAACAATACATTACTTTGTCATATTCATAAGGAGTAAACTGCAATCCTTTATCCGCAAGTCCCGTCATGTAATCATCTGACGTAGTTTCTTCCTGATAAGCTACGCCAAGCCCCGCAAGATCTTGAGGCGAGCGAACTTTATATTTTGAAGCCTTTGGCATAACAATGGCAAGGGTATTTTGAATATAGGGCTTGCTGAAATTATGCGCCGTCTGCCTCGCAGGATTGATTGTTACCGAAGAAATAATACAGTCAAATTTCTTTGTATTAACGGCGGCAAAAATACCGTCCCATGCCGTATCCACAAACTGAACCTCAAGCCCCATTTTTTTCGCAAGAGCCTTTCCCAGACTTACGTCAAAACCGATGGGAGTAATGCCGTCATCTGCCATATACTCCATTGGAGGATAGCCAATTTCCATACCGACCATTAAGATACCCTTTTTAATCGTTAAATCGCCTGAATTTTTTGAACAGCCAATCATTAAAACAGCAATAATAACCAAAACTGAAAAAACAAATACTGTCTTTTTCATTTATATCACCTCTTATAAATTTGAATAATATACAATTTATAACGATTTTATATTAATGTCAATATGATATAATAAACATAGAGGTAATTATGGATATAACAACTTTATTTAAACTATCTTCCGGCTTATACATCATAGGTACAAAAGACAGCGAAAAAAAATCGCATACGGGATTGGCAGGCTGTGTTGTGAACACTGTAGTTCAAGCGACATCAAAACCTGT
Source organism: Treponema sp. R6D11 (assembly GCF_054786075.1). Lineage (NCBI taxonomy): Bacteria > Pseudomonadati > Spirochaetota > Spirochaetia > Treponematales > Treponemataceae > Treponema > Treponema sp. R6D11. Next base: position 12,381 of record NZ_BDHD01000019.1, read on the forward strand.
AACGCTGACAGTCTGCATTAATAAGGATAATTATACAAACGCCTGCATTAAAAAGGTAAACGAATTTTCCGTGTCGATTTTATCGGAAAAAATTAAAGAAAGTACGATAGGTCTTTTTGGGTTTTCAAGCAGTAAAGAAAGGGACAAATTTTCCGAGATTCCTTATGAGCTAACGCCTTCCGGTCTGCCATACATAAAAGATGGCGTAACGGGATACATTCAATGTAAGGTAATCAGTTTTACAGATAATTACACTCACACAATTTTTATCGCCGAAGTACAAGAAGCCGAAAATATATCGAACGAATCGCCCATGACTTACGAGTATTATCATAAAGTCATTAAAGGAAAAGCGCCAAAAAATGCGCCTACATTTATAGAAGAAAACGCCATCTCATCTTCCTCCTACTCGTACAAGTGCAGTGTTTGCGGCTACGAGTACAAAGGCAGTAAAGAAGAGTTTGAAAAACTTCCCGCCGATTTTAAATGCCCAATATGCGGAGTTGAGAAAAAGTTGTTTGTAGCAGGTAAGGGTTGAGTTACCGAAGATTTCTAGGCAGCTGAAAATTCACTTTTGACTTTTCCCATTCCTTGTAAATCTTTTGCAATTCACTGTCAAGATAAGTCAACGCTTCGCTTTTCAAATCAGAAGGAACGCCATAGAATGCTTCCGCAATGCTTCCCGTAATTGCGGCTAACGTATCACTGTCGCCGCCAATGCTTATCGCATTACGGATAGCGTCTTCAAATGAATTGGATTCAAGAAAAGCCGCAATCGCTTGGGGGACTGTCCCTTGGCATGACGCGTCAAATTGATAATCATCACGGATACTGTCAAGAGTAAAATTAAGGGCGTAGTAGTCTTTTTCTATCCGCTCTTTTATTTCACTCTTTTCCGCTCCGTTACGTGCCATGAGTATTGCGATTGAAACAGCTTCCGCTCCTTTCAGTCCTTCCGGGTGGTTATGCGTAACTTCTGTTACTTTTTTGGAAAGCAGTATCGCCTCTTCTTCGGTACGGGCAATAAAACCGCATGGCGAAACACGCATTGCCGCACCGTTTCCAAAACTGTTATACGGAGCGGGCTTATCACTAAAAACCCACTTTCCAAACATACCGCCAAAACCGCAATTAGGGTATTTACGCCCTATTTCCCGCATATATTTGACGGCGTTTTGTCCCAACTGCTCCCAATCGCCGTCACAAGCCAAAATCGCCTTAGCGATGGCAAGCGTCATTATGCTGTCATCGGTAACTTGGCAGTCCTCCGCAAATAATTCAAAATCTTTGGTGCGGATATTGTTAAATTCAAACCTTGATCCGGCAATATCGCCGATAATTGCGCCTAGCATGATAAGATAATACTATTAAATGATTGATTTATACAATAGGGAAAAGCTCATTATGAAATATTTTTTCACTTGTTATTTTACGTTCTTTTACAATATCATCAGGACAAATATCACCGATCAATAACGGTGATGTCGTAATATGTTTCTTGCAATTTTTTTCAACAATGATACTACTGTAATTAGCATAACAATAAACACAGCCGTTAGAGCATGAATTATATTCTCCAATATCAATACTTCTTACACAACCACATTCCTGTCGCTGATTTTTATCTTTTTCAATTTGTAAATTATTTCCTGTTATTTTTGAGATTAACCTGTCGTCAATACAGCGGGCATGAGTAATGCCATAGCTTGAAAGATCAATATCTTCCGCGCACGTATCAATTAATAAATTATTATTTTTTGCGATTTCTGAAAATTTTTGAGCTATGATATTCTTTTCTTCCGTTGATATTTCAGTAATCTCTAACAATTTAATATTTTCCGTTATTTTTTTATAGAAATCAATAAAACTAATTGTTACTTTTTCTGTATATCCTTTAAGAACGCCCGCTAATTTTTCAAATTTATCAATATGATATGCGGTAGTATATTTTTTATTAATTAATATCGGATCATAGCGCCAAATAACTTTCTGCGGACCAATCATGTCAGATAATTTTTTAAAAGTTTCAATTATTTCCGTCTTTGGCGGTAACCTTGCTTCAATATCAGTTTCATACGGAGTAAGAGTAAATTGAAAATAAAAATTATAATCTTTTAATATATTAAGATTATCAATCATCGGCTTTGGATTCTTGCTCCAAAAAACAATACAGTCAACAAGTTCAGGATCAAGATTTATTGCATTTATTTGACGTATATTAAAAGGATTTCTTATATAAACATTTTTTTCCTTTATTCGATTAAAAAACCATTCCGAGTAATATGAGGGAATATCAGTTCTTCTGCTTGCGCTTATTATCATGGTTGGGTTGTTTCTGTCTACATAACCCCAAACCCCAACGTAATAAGCAATTGTGCAGCGATATAAGTAATCATCACAGGAACGTTAAGCGCTTTTTTGCGGAAAGTTGCAATGGATAACAGGGAATCTGAGGCTACAAAACAAATGCTGCCTGCAAATACTAATGCGCCAAACTTTCCGCCTTGTGAGAGGAAAAGTTGTAAGGCGAAAATTGCCATTGTAAAGATTATTACCTCGTATGCTATGACGGGGATTTTCATTTCTTTTGTGGGTTGAATGAATCTAAAAATAAATATCCCGTAACAGGCGGCTACTAAAATACTGATAATCAAAATTAAAATGTTAAACGGCATGGTGTATGGGAACATAATTATTATGTAAAAAATATGCCCTAGTAAAAAACTTGCAAGCCCCAGACGGAAGCGTAACAGGTTGGATATTTTAAGCAGGAATATGTCGCCAAGCCAACCAAAAACAAGAGCAAGAATTATCGGCAAAAGAATTGTGTTTACGCCTGTAAGATATACCGCAAGGATAAGCGGGACAAGACAGCCTTTCAATATAAATTGCAAAATACTGTCTTTAAAAAATAATGTTATAAGATAAACAATCGATACAACCCCAAGAATTATTAAAAAAATAAGTTTTAATTCCATAAAATGCCCCCACTCCTTTATAATTTAATGGTTTTTATTATACTCTAATAACCATTATTTTGCTACAAACAGAAAAAAAGACAAAAACAATGAAAATATTAACAATATCCTGATAAATCCGCTAAAATAATCATTTTTTTACCGCAAATTTATCTAAAAACCTGTTGCTTTTTTAATATCTGTTGGTTATAGTTATGTTAACGAACGGTCGGTAACATGAGGTTAAATTGACAAAGACGGAAATTGAGGATGCGGCGTTCCGTGTGTGGGGACGCAACCTTTACAGAAAAACCAGTCTCTCCCAACTTGCCAAGGAATTGGGCGTAAGCAAGCCTGCCTTATACCGCCATTTTCTGTGCAAACAGGCTCTTACATCCGCCATGACGGAGAGGTTTCTGGACGATTTCTCGGCTTCTATCCGCACGGACTTTGAAAGAGCTTTGCAAACAAATGACGTTGACGAAGGAATTTCCATTATTGTTCAGAGTATCACTAACTATTTCGCCCGTAATGTCTATGCCCTCATTTTTTCCATAACTAACATTTACGAGCGTAATCTTGAAATTTATTCCATAGCGGACAGAATGAAAGAACGTGGCGTTGACATGGGTACGTTGGAACACATAATCGAAAAAAAATATAAGTGCGATCAAAAAGTAATTCGGCTTATTTTTGCAACTATTACCTTTTTAATGTCGCATTTTCATAAAATAAAAGAAACAACCGATAATCCGCCTACAGACGATGATATAAAAAAAATAACCGAATTAATAACAATGACGATAAAAAACGGTCTTAATCTGCCGCCGCAAAATGTTTCATTGGATTTTGACGATCTGGAAAATAAAATTGATAATATGGCACTTAACGCTGACACTGAACCGTTTTTTAAGGCTGTAGCCGAAGCTGTAGCGCAGGCTGGTCCGTGGGACGTATCAATGGAGATGGTCGCTAAAAAACTTGGGCTTTCAAAAAGCAGTTTGTACGGTCATTTTAAGAATAAAAAAGATATGCTCCGCCGTCTTTTTATAACAGAGTTTAAGCGTATTATAGAATATGCCCATCTTGGAATAAGTTTATCAGATAAACCGGAAGAACAGTTGTACCTTGGGATTTATTCCATAACTGTTTATCTTCGTTTAAGACCGGAAATACTTGTAGCGTTGAACTGGTTTCGTGCCCGCAAAATCGATCTTGGCAAACCAGATAAAAATATCGAGATTTTCAGACTTTTTGAAAACGTCAATATTGAATCGATGAATAATGCGGCGGAAGACGATAAAGAGCATATATCGCACTGGATTTGTTTTCTTTTAATAAATATTTTAATGCACCCTACTCTTATATTATCCGTAAAGCTATCCGCAAAACAAAAGAAAATGATTAAAATTGATAACTTAAAAGCGCAAAATAATGATATTAGATTGTTATATAAATTTATTACTCAAGGGCTTGGAGGTTTTACACAATGAGAAAAATACGGTATGCAGGCGGAAAGTATCCGCTCTGTCTGGCAATGCTCCTGTTGTTATGCGTAGGTTTACAGGCACAGGAAGATGAAAAAACTCCTGTGAAGGTAACGCTTGACGAGGCTGTTAATCTTGCGATTAAAAATAACCTGAGTCTTGAATCTTCACGGACAAGTTTAGCGACAAAAAAACGAGCGTCCGATCTTTCATGGAATCAATTTATTCCCAATATAACAGTGGCGGGAATTTTATCAAGAGATAACGAAGTAAGCGATCCAACGGTTGTAACATTCCCTGTTCCAACCGGAGCGGGAATGCCGACAACTTTGAAGGGAATTTCCGGTAATTTTTACCCATCAACAGGTTTTTTTATAAGCGACCCTATTGATGCCTCTCAATGGCACATTGTCGGCAACATTCAAATGTCTCTTACAGTCAGTGCGGCAATGTTTGAAAACATGAAGCGGCTTCGCATTGACTACGAAGGCGGACTTTTAAGTTACGATAAAGCCAAGCTTCAGTTGGAACGCGATGTGCGAAAGGCGTATCACAATATTCTTCTATTACAGGAAAACATCGCTCTTATGCGCGGCAGTTACGCCAATGTCGAGCGTCAGGTGCAAATGGCACAGGCAAATTACAACGCGGGTCTTGCGCCTGAATTAACTCTGCTTCAAGCGCGAGTAGCAAGGGAAAATATGCGCCCTGTTATTGATCAAGTTGAAAATGGCATGAAACTTTCCATGGCGCAGTTTGCCATGTTTCTAGGTTTAAGTTACGATACTAATTTTGAACTTGAGCCGTTATCTGATAATATCGGTTTTGTATCTCTTGATGTTATTGATACAATTTCCAAGGCGTCAAAAGAAAAACCTGATATTAAAGAATTAAGAAATACAATAATGATGTTACAGAGCGCGCGCAGGGCGCAAATATACGCATTAACCCCAAGTTTAACTTTAGGCTGGAACTCAACTTCGGCGTTTATAAAAGATCCGTGGAAAGATTCATGGTTCGATTCAAGCGACGACTGGCGAAAATCAGGCTCTTTTTCTCTTACCCTTGCATTGCGCTTGCACAGTTTAATTCCTTTTAGTACGGATTTTCAAGGCATAAAAAATCTTGACGATCAAATTAAAACAGCTACTATCGGTCTTGCGCAACTGGTCAACGGAACAGAAATAGAAGTCTATAATACTGTTCTTTCTCTTGAAAAAACGCGGATAAACACGAAGGCGCAAGAGGAGACAGTCAGTCTTGCGGAACAATCATATCGCCTAACGGAAGAGGCATACAGAGCCGGCTTGCAGGATTATTTCCAAGTTCAAAACGCGGAACAATCTCTGCGTCAGGCTCGTGTTCAACTGCTTGAACAACAATTTAATTATCTTAATGGTCTTATTGATCTTGAATATTCATTGGGAGTCCCATTTGGAACTCTGTCAGAAAGGAGCAAATAATGAAATCAAACAAAATCTACAGCGTAATTCTGTTATTGATACTGGCGCTGTCCGTATTTTCCGCTTGTAAGGGCAAGGGGAAAAAGGCTATGGATAAGCCAAAAGAAGTACCTGTGTTCGCTGTTAATACCACATTGGCGGTAAAAGGACAAATACAGGATTACTTGACATTTTCAGGAGATATTGTAGCCGGCTCGACAGTCGATGTTTACCCGGAAGCTGCCGGAAAAATAACGGATATTTTTGTCTCTGTCGGTCAAAGAGTAAGCAAGGGCGCTCAAGTAGCGTCTGTGGATCCTTCCCGCCCGGGCATGACATTCCGTCAAAATATAGCGACCGCCCCAATCGGCGGAACTGTCGTAGCGGTTCCCGCTCAAGTTGGAATGACTGTAAGTCAGGCGGTTCCTCTTGCGCGCATATCAGGCGGCGGCGCACTTGAAATTAAATTAAGTATAGCGGAAAGATTTATCTCCAGAATGGCGATGAATCAACCTTGTGAAATTACGCTTGACGCTTGGCCTGGTGAAATATTCCGCGGGAGCATAAGCGAAATATCGCCGACAGTCGATTTGGCGTCGCGCACAATGGAAATTCGCGTCAATGTAAGGGACTCAAGCTCAAAATTAAAAGCGGGAATGTTCGCTAAAGTTCGCGTTATTACGGAACGAAAAGACAACATTGTAAAAATTCCCGCGGCGGCTGTAATCAACAGGTTTGGGGAACAGTTTGTTTATGTAATAGCAAAAGATGAACAAGGCAATGACATTGTAAAAAAGAGAATAATTGCGCCGGGCATTTTAATTGACAACATAATGGAAATTCAAAACGGGTTGGAGCCTTCCGAAGAAATAGTAGTCAGAGGGCAGACATTGTTAGACGACGGCTCAAGAGTAAATGTCATTGACCGTCTTACGTCATTGGGAGAATAACTATGAGCATGGTAAAAACTGTCGTATCGCGACCGACTACATTCTTAATAATTTTTGCCCTGCTTATCGGTCTTGGTTTTTTTGCAATGTTTAACCTTTCAATCGATCTGTACCCTGAAATAAATCCTCCCATTATGGCGGTATTCACTACATATACCGGCGCAGGACCTGAAGAAGTCGAGCGTTCCGTTACCCGTCCTTTGGAAGCGGTTCTTTCCAGCGCGTCAGGGCTTGAAAAATTAACTTCTATATCGAGCAAAGGCTCAAGCGTAGTAATTTTAAATTTTACCTATGGGACGGATATGTCTGACTCGGCAAACTCAATCCGCGACTTACTTGAACGCATCAGAAACTATATGCCTACAGGAGCGGACACACCGATGATCTTCAAGTTTGATCCGTCCATGATTCCAATCATGGGGCTTATGGTTACATCGGACAAACGCACTCCGGAAGAGTTACGCGAAATTTCTGAAGACACAATAGTTCCGCGTATTGAGCAAACACCAGGCGTAGCGACAGCTTCCGTAAACGGCGGCAGGGAAAAAATTGTCCGCGTGGAAATTCCGCAGAGCCGTCTTGAAGCCTACGGACTTACAATAACTCAAATACAACAAATGCTTGCCGCGCAAAATATGCAAACTGCCGCAGGAACTATCACGGAAGGCGGACTTTCTTACATTCTTACAACGATGGGCGAATATACGTCGTTAGAAGAAATAAGGAACACTGTTATTTCCTACAAGGGCGGCGGTTATTCAAACGGACAGGTGGAAATGCCAAAGCAGATTTACCTGCGCGATCTTGCCAATGTGTTTGACGGCTACCGTGATGAATCAAGTTTGGTCTATGTAAACGGTCAAGCGGCGGTAATGCTGTCGGTACAGAAACAAAGCGGAAAAAATTCGGTACAAACCGCGAAAGATTTACGCGCGAGACTGATAACCATAGGCAAGCAACTTCCGCCTGATATTAAAATAACGGAAATTTTTAACACTACGGATATGGTACAAAATTCTCTTAACCAGGTAACGTCAAGCGCGTTTAGCGGGGCATTACTCGCCGTACTGATACTTTTTATTTTCCTTCGCTCGATAAAACCGACATTAATCATCGGAATAAGCATACCTGTATCCGTTATTATCACCATGATGATAATGTACTTTTTTCATCTTACCCTCAACCTAATGACAATGGCGGGGCTTGTTCTTGGAATAGGTATGTTAGTTGACAACTCAATCGTTATTCTGGAAAATATTTACCATTACAGGGAAAAAGGCGCAAAATTAAAAACCGCCGCCGTAATCGGCTCTTCGGAGATGATTGTCGCAATCACAGCGTCTACAATTACCACCATCTGCGTTTTCGCCCCGCTTGTTATGTTCCAAGGACTCTTGGAAATGGCGGGAGAACTTTTCGCGGGTCTTGCTTTTACCGTTGTTATATCGCTTGGTATTTCACTTTTTACCGCTGTTTTCCTTGTCCCGATATTATCAAGCCATTATCTGCCGCTTGTTACGCGAAAACAAAAACCTTTAAAGGGCATTTTAGCCGGAATTGACGCGAAGTTTGGACAATTTTTTATATGGCTGGAAGAAAAATACCGCAATGCCGTAAGAAAGGTGCTAAAACATAAATTGATTGTTATTGGTTTTCTGCTTTTATTATTTATTGTAAGCATGGCAATAATCCCGCAAATCGGATGGGAATTTATGCCTCAGCAGGAAGAGGACAATGTAAGTATATCGGCAACTCTGCCAATGGGAACGCCTTTGGCGGAAACAGAAGCTATTTTACAACAGCTTGAGTTGATTGTAAGAAGAGAAGTTCAAGGCTTCGAGAGAATAATTCTGCGCGCAGGCGGCAGTTCCATGATGGGTATGGGGGGAAACAACACTAACACAGGATCTCTTCGTATCAACCTGAAAAAATACGAGCAAAGAATAGAAAGCGCTAATCAAATAAAAGATATTTTACGTCCTTACTTTAATCAGTTTCCAGGCGTAATATTTTCTTTCAGTAGCGGCATGGGCGGCGGCATGATGGGCAACAGTAATGTGGTAGACATAGTTTTAAGAACGGACAATTTGTCAAAGGGAAAGGCTATCGGGGAAAGAATTTCAGCCTTGTTAAAAGAAAGACTTTCCGAGTATGTTACGGAACCGCAGGTCGATTTAAAGGACGGGCTTCCGCAGTATGAAATTATTCTTGACCGCGAAAAAATGTACGCTCTTGGGCTTAATACCTACACTGTAGGCAATGAAATAAAAGCTGCGGTTGACGGCATTACCGCAACCAGATACAAGTCGGGCGGTAAGGATTATGACGTAGTTTTAATTCTCGCGGAAGCGGATCGTAACGCGCTACCGGCATTGGACAAAATTTTTATCAATAGCCAAATGTCAAGCAGAGTTCCCCTTTCCAGTTTTGTTCATTATAAACAGGGAACAGGTCCATTAACAATTAACCGCGAAAACCAAAGCCGCGTTATTCACGTAACGGCAGGAGCAAGACCGGGAGTAAAAACAAATCTTATACAAGAACTTGTAGAAGATATTGTCAGAAGCGAAATTCCCATTGAAGACGACGTGATTATAGAATATGCGGGCGCAAATGCCGATATGATAAAATTATTCGGACGGTTTGTATTGATCTGTATTGTAGCCGTTTTCCTTGTTTTCGGCGTTATGGCGAGTCTTTTTGAATCATTCAGAGACCCGTTCATTATCGTCCTTACAATTCCGCTTTCCATGATTGGAATTGTGGCAATCTACCTTATAACCAATACAATCTTTAACGTACTAACCGCCGTCGGTCTTCTTGTACTGGTAGGCGTAATTGTAAATAACGGCATTGTACTGGTTGACTACACAAACCTTCTGCGCAAGAGGGGTTACGAGCTTGTCGACGCATGTATCGAAGCCGCTGGAAACAGGCTTCGCCCGATATTGATGACAACTCTCACTACGGTACTTGGACTTTTACCGATGGCGTTCTTCCCCGGCGAAGGCACGGAACTTGTCGCCCCTATTGGCAAGACTGTTCTTGGCGGACTTTCATTCGGCACATTAATGACATTATTCCTGATGCCTGTTATTTATGCTATTATGAATAAACATTCGGACAGACGAAAAGCGCTGGCGCAGGAAAAACGTGATAAAATAGCGGCGGGCGAAGGACGCTCAAAAACAAAAATATCCGCGCATGTTGATAAGGAGGGATTATGATTAGGGTAGAGATAATAGCAAATCGTTCTGTAGAGGAAAATATCCTTGAAGCTCTTGCCAAAGAAGGGGTCGCAAAATTTTACACAAAGATCCCCAATGTATTAGGAGTCGGCGACTGCGGTCCCCGCATGGGGGATGCCGTCTGGCCCGAAGAAAATTTCGCGATTATTGTTTGGTGCGAAAAAACCGAAGCGGAAGGCATAGAACGCGCTATTAAAAAAGTAAAAGAAAAATTCCCAGGAGAGGGAATAAAATTGTTCGTCTGACCAATAGCGTGATTAGGTGAATGTGGTTCGTGGGTAGAAAAAGCTGAATACTATTTACTATCCACTAACTACTATCCACTACTTATAATTTACTTCCATTTTGTGCTGAAGATTTTGCTGTATATATTTTCTCACCTTTACGCTGACTTCAGGATCAGTTCTCTGTGAAAATAACAATACATAAACATTATTGCCGTATTCGGAACGGGAACCAAAAACAATCGCTTCCGCTTTAACAAGCGTGGTATGCAGTCTAATCTGAATATCTTTGCATAGAGTATTTTTTTTCAAGCCGGGGTCGTTCTCAAAAGTGCATGAAAAACCTACAACGCTTATATCTTTTATAGTTCCGTTAACAAAGTTTCCGCCGCCATGAGGCATATTTATCGTGGCGGTTTCTTCATTTTCGGTTGTAGCGCGAAGATATTTTCTTCTGCCTTTTACATCCATACTATCAAGAATTTTGATAATTTGCAGAACTGTTTTGCTCATATCAAATCTTATATTTATAAACCCGCATTTTACCTTGGGTTTTTTAACATATTTATCTTTAAGTTCTTCATCGGTACTGGAAGAAAAAATACCAATCATTACTGTCGGCACTGCGGCGGCTATCATATCGATCCATTTTTCAGCTTCGGCTTTTTGCGTATCGTCAAGGTTGATATAAACGATAGAATCGGGATATTTTCTTAAAACACGGGTTAGGTGAGCGGAATTTCTTACAGAGTAAACCTCGTATTCATGCTGTGATAATTCGTTCATAATTTGGTTTTGAATATTTACGGACGGATTAAGAAAAAATATTTTTTTTCCTATAATTTCGGAGTTTGTAATTTCTTTTTTTTCTTCCGGCTTAGCTTCAGGTTTAGGAGTTTCTTCTTTTTGTTCAGGAGTAATAGCTTCGGCTTGAGGACTTTCTTCTTTTTTTTGTTCAGTTTCAGGCTTTTTATCGCTCATAAAATCAGCATAAATTAAAATAAGAAATTATACAAGACATTAACGAATGCCTACCAGTTCCATATCAAAAACCAAAAAGCTGTTTGCCGGAATTACACCGCCAACCGCCCTGTCTCCGTAAGCAAGCTCAGGCGGAATAATAACAGTCCGCTTTTCGCCAACTTGCATATCAAGAACTGTTTCGTCCCAACCGGGAATAACTCTGCCCGTTCCCGCGGCAAATTCCAAAGGCTGACCCCTTAAAGAAGAATCGTCAAAAACAGTCCCATTAAGCAATTTGCCTTTATAATTAACCCTTACGGTTTTACCGCGAGCTGGCTTTTCACCCGTTCCCTGTTTTTGAATAATGTAATAAATACCCGATTTTGTTTGTTGCGCGTTTGGATAATCGGCTTTTATTTGGGCAATATCTTTTTGACGCTGACCCTGCAATTTCCCCGCTTCCGCCGTTTTAATCTGAGCCAACAATCTGTCAAAATTTTCCTGATCGGCTTTAAACGCATTCGCGTCCGTTCCGTTGCGTATTATAGTAATCTTTTGAATTTTGTCGCCCTGCTTTGTCGTGTTTACTATATTCTGCCCCTGAACTACATAACCAAAAACAGTATGCTTTCCGTCCAAATGAGGAGTGGGAACTATCGTGATAAAAAACTGGCTGCCGTTTGTTCCGGGACCCGCATTTGCCATACTTAAAACACCAGGTCTGTCATGCTTTAAAGCCGGAACTATTTCATCGGGGAATTCATAACCGGGACCGCCTCTGCCGTTGCCCTGAGGACAGCCGCCCTGAATCATAAAATCCTGTCCGTCACCATTTGCCTTTGAAATAACACGATGAAAAATCAGACCGTCATAAAAACGCTTACCTTTCAGGTTAGCCATTTTACCTTCCGCCAAAGCGACAAAATTACAAACCGTAAGCGGAGTGCGTTGATATTCAAGTTTTACAATGATGTCTCCGCGATTGGTTGTAATTTGCGCAAAAAGCCCGTCACCCAGATTCTGGGCATTAATTGTTTCTGTAGCGCTCAAAATTAATATTACTCCAATAATTAAAAAATTTATTTTCTTCATATTATCTGTATATCATATTTTAAAAAAATATTCAATAGACTTGTTCGGGAACCCGGTTGGTTCCCTCACAAGTCTTGCAGTTTCTCGGCTTACAGCCTCAAAACTGCTTTTAAAAAAGGAAGTTGTTCTGAAACTGAAGTTTCCGAACAACTATAATACAAATAAAATACCGATTATTCTTTATTTATTGTTAAATTACGCACCCATTTTTCTTTGCGTAAAAGATGACGCGCGATAAAAACTTTTATAATATCGGTAAGCTTAAGAATAGCGAACATAGGCACAGGGGCAAGATTGGTAAATAACGAAAGAAGAACGGAACCCGGCGCGAAAAGGAGCGTATTGACGGATATGTCCGTATACATTCCCATTGCCGTGTCTCCTCCGGCGCGAGAAACCGCAAATTGAACATTTAAATAACACCACAACGGCAAATAGACAAGTATTACAAAAACAAGCCCAAGGCAGTTCGCCCTTGCGTCGGCGCTTAGGTTATTAAACACCAGCGGAACCAGAGCGGAAGTTAAAAAAAAGCCCGGCACTGCGAAAATAAGCCCCGCCGCCGCTCCACCCCACTTTAGCCACTTTGCGCGATCCCGCGCTTCGTCAAGTTTTCCGCCGCCAAGCGCTCCCCCAACCAAAACATAAGATACTGTCCACAATCCGCCGAACAGCAAGAAAAAGATATTCGCAATCGTCCAACCGGCGGACATTCCCGCGACAACTTCCGCCCCGCCCCTCCTGTTGTACATGGCGATCATCAATGTTTCAGAAACTATCCATGATATTTCAGATGCAAATATCATGGCGGATTTGCCGAAAATCTCGATTATCAATTTTTTATGAATAAGGAACAGTCTTTTAATATTCGCAAAAAACGGAGCGTTGGAAACCGCCGCGTAAATTAAAAACGCCGCAACCTCAACGCACCGCGCAATTATAGTAGCGTAAGCCGCGCCTTTAACTTCAAGGCGAGGAGCGCCGAGGTTTCCGTAAATTAAAATCCAATTTCCTATTGTATTAATTACAGTTGTAGCCGCAGAAATAATAAGCGGTATTTTTGGCTTTGCTATTTCGCGGAAACTTGTGGCGATAGCCATTGATATTGCCATTGGAATAAACATCCATGACACAAGTTCAAGATATTCGGAGCCGACAATAACGATTTCTTCTTGCGCGGTATTGTTTGTTGTAAGAATGCCAATAAGCTGATGTGGAATAACGCGGCAAACCGCAAGATAAAGAACAGCGACACAAACGCCAAAAAGCAGTTTAAAACTGTAAGCGTTCTTCATGCCCTCACGATCATTCGCTCCGTTAAATTGCGATATGTAAATGCCACCCGCCTGACATATTGTATTTAAAAGCACAATAAAAACAAAAACAAGATGATTGGTAACATTGACCGCCGCCATGCTGACATCTCCTAAACCGGCAACCATAAAGTTGTCGACAAGCGAGACCATACTCATAATTAACTGTTGAAGCATAACGGGCAACGCTATTGCCAAAGCTTCTTTGTAAAACGACCAGGGACCTAACCGCGATTTTATAATGCGAAGATCGAACATGATTGTACTCCTCATTTTATGTATTTTGCTTGTTTCTATACAAATGTCAAGTAGTTTTGTTTTGGATAACGGATATAAGTCGTATGAATTTTTTTACTACAAACAAAAAAACGAATAATTCTACCATAAACACACGGTTAACTGTTAAAACTAATTCTTCCGCCCCGCCGCGCTTTGCGCGTGCCCTTCCAATCCTTCCGCTCTTGCATGTTCCTCCGCAGCATTACGCGCTTTTTAAAAGCATTCGCCTGGAGTACAACGCAGAGTGATAACATTTTTAAGGAAT